>NZ_JAUBPR010000146.1:0-14304 GCF_036700845.1 Microcoleus sp. S13_C5 | reverse complement strand
TGCACTTTACTCTTGATCGCGTGATCGTATAACCGCGCCGTGTAACCTTTCTGCACTTATCCAGCAAGCCCTAAATAGATACCAGGCGATTTCAAGATAGGGTTAGCCAATTTAAAATTTGTGAAACCTGAGATTTTGCATCATTCTCAATAAGGCTTTTATGGGCTGGCTATAATATCCCACCCATAAGAAATTCATTCTTTGTGGAACAGGCTGAAAGCCTGTTAAATGAGAATGGTGCTCTGGGCGTGAGTTGGGAGCATCTCAATGAAAGCAGCCAAGCTAAAAATTGGAGTTTTGAGGCTCTCTGGCTGCGGGGAAAGAGGAATAAGGAAGGAGCCAGAAGAAGTGTTTTTACAAATATGAGATCCTCCCCGTGAGTTATCCTAGTTGTTTAACCCAATTCATAATTGTCGTATGATGTACACCTTTGACTCTTTCAATCTCCCTAAAACCCATGCCATTAACATACATTTGTAGGCATTCGTCTTTCACTTCTTGAGCATAACCTCTGTGCGGTTGATAGCAGTCTATAAATTGTCTACCACAGGTAACACACAGGTAGTTCTGCTTACCTTTTTTTCGCCCATTTTTATTGATATGAGTTGACTTACATTCAGGACATTTCATAGAATATTACTTGTGTTAAATTGGTTTTTTTTGAAGGGTTCTCCGAATCAATTATATCTTAATTCAGCAACGCCGATTATTTAATAATTTGGTGCGTGACGCCACAATTATTTTTGCTATTCATGCTAACTCTGTATGAGGACTTTCATCCCTCATACAGAGTTACCAGTCTCTTTCAATTGCCCATTCTAGCTAAGACTACTTTTTTACCTCATTATCATTACCTTCCCCAACGATCGATCGCATTCCTTCCAGCGTAGCGGGGATGCTGCGCGGGTCCATAAACATCACCTTGCTGCTGTCGCTGGTGCCAATTTTTAGACCCATATCCAGATAGTTTTGAGCTAACAAAAATTGTAAAGCTTCCCGGGCAGTGGGGTCATTTTGCAGAGTTTTGGCGATTATTTGCAAGGCCTCAGAAGTAGCTTGAGCTTTCAAAACCTGACTTTGGCGTTCTGCTTGAGCTTTCAGGACGATCGCCTTTTGTTGAGCTTCCGCTTCCAAAATAGTCGCTTTTTGGCGCGCTTCTGCATCCAAAACTTGCGCTTCTGCTTTACCTTTGGCGCTGTTAACTGCTGACTCGCGTTCGCCCTCGGATGTCAGAATTGCCGCCCGCTTGCGTCGATCGGCTGCCATCTGCAATTCCATCGATTCCTGTACAGTTTTAGAAGGGATAATATCCCGCAATTCTACCCGCGTTACTTTCACTCCCCAAGGATCGGTAACAATATCTAAATCTCTGAGCAATATTTCATTAATTTGAGAACGAGCAGTAAAGGTTTGTTCGAGATCCAGTTGACCCATTTCGGCGCGAATTTGAGTCAGCACCATATTTACCATTGCTGACTGGAGATTTTCTACTTTGTAACAAGCTTTTTCCAAGTCTACAATGCGCCAGTAAACCACAGCATCAACGGTGATGGAAACGTTGTCGCGGGTAATACAAGCTTGCGGAGGAATATCTAAGACTTTTTCCCGAATGGTTTGCTCGTACACGACGCGATCGAGAAACGGCTTGACAAAATTCAAACCGGGTTCCAGTCTCCTGCCGCTGTATTTACCTAAAGTTTCCACCAGCGCTTCATTTCCCTGATTGATAATCTTGACGGAACCTGCGAGGGCTGAGCCGCCGAGTGCTAAAAATACAAGTAAAAAAAATTGTTCCACGGTCGCCTCCTATAAATGTTGAGTGTTGACTGTTGACTGTTAAATGTTGACTAATGACTGATGACTAACTACTAATTGCCTGTGATTAATTACGCATTTTGTTTAAGAATGCAAGAGATTTTCTGGCAAAACTATCAGAGTAGTGCCTTTCCGTCCGACGACAATTACGTTTTGGTTGGGGGGGATAGTGGCCTTCGTGTCTTCGCAGCGAGCTTGCCAAGAATTCCCCTCATAAATGACTCGGCCGGCTTCTCCGGGGGGAATTTCTGTTAAAGTTTTTGCTTCCTGAGAATCTGCGATCGCCCTTGCCGTGCCTTTTGGTATCAACCGCCGAGACAGCAGCACAAAAACGGTCGAAAATACCATCCACAGGAATATTTGTAAATTAACGTAAGGTAGAACTAGAGAGCATCCAGCTACGGCGAAGGCGCTCAGTCCCATCATAAAAGCGACAAAAGCAGTCGGGAGAAATAGCTCTGCCAAACAGAGCAAAGAGCCAGCTATCAGCCAAAGGAGTGTAGGAGTCAAGATCATAAAAAGAATAGGTGATACTATTTAGATCTTAGATTTGAAATTTAAGATTTAAGAATTGCCAACAACTGACTATGTAAGGGTTTGCGACTTGCAGCCCCGAGCGCGATTTTTGGCACAGCAGTCCCAGGTTGAGGCTCCCCTCGTACTCCAAGTCAGAGTTTAGTAACTTAAATTACAATTTTAGCCGATGCAGACTGGCAGAAACTACAATTTCTAGGGGCCCAAAGGCAGTTAAGAAATTGATAGGGGCTAAAATCAGTTTATTCTCAAGCTCATGAATTTGCGCTTGCGAATCATATATCTTCAGAATGTTTTTACACAAACTATTTCGATATGATCAGCAGTTTCTCCGAACCCATTTATTGTCCGAATCTTAGCTGTCCCGAGCCCCGCAATACCTTTGGCCGCCAGCACTGTGCAGCGTGCGAAACGGATTTAATTTATCGCTATGTGTGGGTGGTGGGGCAAGCAGCCGAGGAAGTGCCTGCGGGTAAGGTAATAGCCGATCGATACTTTGTCATTGCACCCCAAATCTGGCTCGACAGCCGTCCAGTTCTGCCTCCGAGCGTCCCGGAACAACTGCCGGATACGATTATGCCTTACCTGCATTTGTATCCCCAACGGCTGCATACGCCGGAAGTATACGGTTATTGTTCGCTAGGGGAAGCACCGGAAGCGACAGAGGTGCTCTTGTTGGAAAATGTGCCCATCAATAATTTCGGTCGCCTGTATCCTTCTATTTTAGAATCTTGGTCTGGGACAACCGCCGCGCGCCAAGTTTACTGGCTGTGGCAAATGCTCCAACTGTGGGCGCCGCTATCGGAACAGGGAGTCGCTTCGAGTTTACTGGTACCGGAAAATTTGCGGGTGGAAGGTTGGCGGGTACGCCTGCTGGAACTGCACCGGGGCAATTTTGTACCGACGCTGCGGGATTTGGGAGATGTGTGGTCAGGTTTGGTGGAATCAGCGCAACCCGAGGTGCAGTCGAAACTCGGAGAGATTTGTCAGTTTATGCGCCGCAGCAGCATGAATTTCGACGCGATCGCCCTGGAACTCAATGATTTACTATTAGAACAAGCCACTAAATTGCCTCTACACTTAGAAGTAGTCGGCATGACTGATACCGGGCCGCAGCGCTCCCAAAATGAAGACAGTTGCTATCCGACTGCTGCTGATTTTCAATCTAGCAAAACTTCAGGGAACGACAAATTAATTCCTTACTTGACAATGGTTTGCGACGGGGTTGGAGGCCACGAAGGAGGAGAAGTTGCCAGTCAATTAGCCGTGCAGTCCCTGAAAGCTTTAATCCAAAATTTGCTCGCAGAAATTGCTGAACAAGAAGAGTTGATGACGCCAGCAATGGTCATCAAGCAACTCGAAGAAATAGTCAGAGTTGTGAATAATGTGATTTCCGCTCAAAATAATGAGCAGGGAAAAGAGTTGCGGCAGCGGATGGGGACGACTTTGGTGATGGCCCTCCAGTTGCCTCAAAAAATGAAAACTTCCGAGGATTTGCCCTCGAATAACAGCCACGAACTTTATTTAGTCAATGTTGGAGACAGCCGCGCTTATTGGATTGGCAAAAATTACTGTCACCGCCTGACTGTGGATGACGACGTAGCGTCAAGGGAAGTCCAGCTAGGGCATTGTTTGTACTGGGAGACTCAACTGCGATCCGATGCAGGAGCCCTGACTCAAGCTTTGGGCACGCGGGACGGCGATTTCCTGCGCCCGACGATTCAGCGATTTATTGTCGAAGAGGAAGGCTTACTGCTGCTGTGTTCCGATGGTTTGAGCGACAACGACTGGGTAGAGAAATCTTGGGAGAATTACGGCCCAGAGGTGCTCGAAGGCAAAATGTCTTTGGAAGCCGCGGTTCAGTCTTGGATTCGCCTCGCCAACGAGAAAAACGGTTATGACAACTCCTCCGTGGTGGCGACTCACTGTCGGATGTCGCCGGAGAGATTGGTACTCTTTGATCCGGCGGTGGCCTCAGCGCCGGCGTCAGCGCCAGTGTCAGCCTCGGTGTCGCTGCCGCCTTCCCTCGCCCCGTCCCTCCAGAAGTCCGGGAGGATTCCAGAATCTCCGCTTTCAGAATCGTCCAAACAGTTGTTGTATCCCGAAACTTCCCCCGCCCCGGAACCCGTTCAAAAACGGCGATCCAAGCTGCCGCTGTCCCTACTGGGGGTGTTGGGGCTGATATTAGCCGGCGGCGCTTTAGGTTTGTGGGTGCGTAGCCTCCAAAGCCCCCAGGCCGAACCCGAACAACTTCCGCCACCGCCGGAAACTTCCGCCCCAAGTCCTTCGGAGATTCCCTCGCCCGGGGCTGAGAGTCCCTCGCCGTCGCCCACATCGACTCCTTCGGAGATTCCCTCGCCCGGGGCCGAGAGTCCCTCGCCGTCGCCCGCATCGACTCCTGCGGAAATTCCCTCGTCCGGGGCCGAGAGCCCCTCGCCGTCGCCCGCATCGACTCCTGCGGAAATTCCCTTACCCGAAGAAGCGGCAACTCCTTCGCCATCACCGCAGTAAGGGAGTTTGAATTAAGCAGAACGTTTCATAAAATGCAGATACTTTCCGGCGGCACGGCTACTTGAACGCTGTCGCCGACTTTGTGTCGCTGCAAGTCATCTCTGTGCAAGTTTTGTCGGCGAAGGGCGATCGAACTTTTAGCAGTCAACCGCACCGTATAGCGCGTGTCAGTGCCAATATAAATAGCCTCTTCTACTATTCCCGGCCAGCTATTTTCAGCATCATAATTAGCTGGATAAATAGCAGCTTTTTCTGGCCGCAGCACCAGGGTAACAACTTTCCCAACAGGCATATCTTCTGCTGTGGCAACTAACACGGGCAACTGCTGGTCAACCAACACGATTATTTGACCGTTTTGCTTTTCTACTACTTGCCCGCTTAAAAAATTGCTGTCGCCAATAAAATCAGCAACAAACCGCGTTTTAGGATATTCATAAATATCCACCGGTGTGCCGACTTGTTGCAGTTTTCCTCCATCCATCACTGCAATTCTGTCTGACATAGTTAGTGCTTCTTCCTGATCGTGAGTTACATAAATAAACGTAATTCCCAATTTTCGCTGCATTTTTTTCAATTCTAATTGCATCTCTTTACGCAATTTTAAATCCAACGCTCCTAGGGGCTCATCTAACAGCAAAACAGACGGCTGTTTGACTAATGCTCTTGCTAGCGCTACTCGCTGTTGCTGTCCCCCTGACAGTTGGCGGGGATAGCGTTTTTCTACATCGGTTAACTGTACTAATGCTAAAGCTTCAGCAACGCGATCGCGAATTGTTTTCTGAGGCAAATTCTCCATTTCCAACCCAAAAGCGGCATTTTGTGCTACTGTCATGTGCGGAAATAAAGCATAATTTTGAAATACCGTATTTACTGGCCGGTGAAATGGCGGGCGATTTTGCATCGGTTGGCCGTGAAGGTAAATTTCGCCCGCTGTGGGAATTTCAAAACCGGCAATCATTCGCAAAGTTGTAGTTTTGCCGCAGCCGGAAGGGCCGAGTAAAGAAAAGAATTCTCGATCGTAAATTTGCAGGTTGATGTTGTCTACAGCTAAGAAATCGTGACTGCGGACACTTTTAAATACTTTGGAAACTTCTAAAACTTCGACAGCGTGCATTGTGTTAGTATTTGTGATTAATAAAAATCTGATTTCGAGTCCGCTTAAACTGATATTTTGCACCATTCTCAATTACTTGTTTAGGAACGGGCTCTCCGGTTCGTTCCACAAAACTTAATTTTCTTGTGGAACGGGCCGGAGAGCCCGTTCTTGACGATGGTGCAACTCCAATACAAACTAAAAATTTAAGTAAACCAGCCGCGGCAGGAACCTGTTTTCTATCTACTTTCCAGCCCCTGCTTTAACTTCCGTCCAAGCTCGATCGTACAATGCAGTTGCTTTCCCGACATCCTGCAATAATTTCATTTTGCCAAACACCTCAGCAGGCGGGTAAATTTGAGGATTTTTCAAATCGTTCGGATCGATTAAACCTTGATCGATTGCTGCTTTGTTGGGCGATCCGAAGTGGGTAAAATTGGAAATTCGGGCCCCTACTTCTGGCTGCAAAATAAAGTTAATAAATTTCTCAGCTAACTGTTTTTGGGGCGCACCTTTGGGAATTGCCATGTTGTCAGAAAAAATGATTGTTCCTTCTTTGGGAATAGCGTAGCGGAGATTAGGATTTTCTTTCATTACCTGAAAAATATCGCCGCTCCATTCCATTGTCAAATTTACTTCTCCTTGATCTAGCATATTTTGCCCGGTGTCGGGGACAAAAGCTGCAATGATATTTTTACTTTTAATCAGCAAATCGCGGGCTTTGTTAATCTCTTCGGGCTTGGTTGTATTTGGATCAAATCCTAAATACATTAAAACCCCTGCAAATGTGTATCTGGCATCGTCTTGCCACGCGACTTTTCCGGTATATTTCGGGTCGAACATCGCCGCCCAACTGTTGATATCGCCCTTGGTTGCTTTCAAGTTGTAGCCAATTCCCATCGTTCCCCACTGGTAGGGCAGGGAATATTTGTTTCCCGGATCAAAAGCTTGATTAATAAACTTAGATTCTAGGTTTTTTTGGTTGGGAATATTGTTTAAATTCAGCGGCTCAATTATATTTTCTGCGATCATGATTTTCACCATGTAATCGGCGGGAAATATTAAGTCGTAACCGGGGTTTCCTTGTTTGAGTTTGGCATAGAGTGCGTCGCTATTCTCGAAAGTGTCGTATTGAATTTTAACATTGTTCTCTTTCTCGAATTGGGCGATCGCTTCTGGGGCGATATAACTTGCATAGTTGTAAATGCTGAGCACTTGCTGTTGGTTGCCACCTGTGCGGCTACAGCCGAAAGCCACCGTCGCACTCATCACAAATAAAAGTAGGAAAGTCAGCAGGCGTTTCATAGTTGTGTTAGTTGCAGACAACAATAATTATGGCACAAAAAGCAATTCATTTAACTTTTCTGAACTTTAAGTGATGATACAACCAGCAACAAGGAAGCCAACAACATCAAAGTTGAAATGGCATTAATCGCTGGCGTCACTGAGAATTTTATCATGCCGTAAACAAATAATGGTAGGGTCATGGAACCGACGCCAGTGGTAAAAAAGGTCACGACAAAATCGTCGAGCGACAGAGTTAAAGCCAGCAGTGCCGCGCTGAAAATAGCGGGCCAAATTAGAGGGAGGGTGATTCGCCAAAAAGCCCGCCATTCGTTAGCGCCCAAGTCAAAAGCTGCTTGTTCTAATTGAGGATCTAGTTCTGCCAAACGCGCCCTGACAGTAATAGTCACAAAGGAAATATTAAAGACAACATGACCGATAATTACAGTAGGTAAGCCGAGATTGAGACGAATTCCCGTGAGATTTTCTACTATCCGAAATACTAGGGTAAAGAAAACTAGCAGCGAAATGCCGATCGTAATTTCGGGCATAATAATGGGCAAAAACAGTAAAGCTTCTACTGCTTTGCGCCCCGGGAAATGAAAGCGTTCCAGTGCTAGCGCAATCATTGTACCAAAAACGGTTGCTAACACAGTCGAAATAGCTGCAATTAGCAAGCTGTTGTTGAGTGCTGTCCAGATTCCGGCGCTGCTACTCGTAGCAATCGTCGCGCCTGCATTGCTAAACAAACTGCGATACCAATCGAGGGTAAAGCCGCGCCAAACGGCATTGAACCTGGAGGCATTAAAGGAGTAAATAATTAAGATGAGAATTGGCAAGTAAAGAAAGGCAAATGCTAGTGCAGCTTGTACCCAAAGCCACTTTTTGCCGATCGCCCGCACGAGTAAATCTAGTTTTGTTTTAGTCATTAGTCATTAGTCATTAGTCATTAGCGCATCTTACCCTAAATTTAGATCTGTCAAGGTGATAAGATCGAATTAGACCTTACTCGAGGGAAGACCCATGAGCAGTCAAGAAAAAGCGGCTGGTTGGCTTCATAGCTTGGATCGCCTTGTCAGAGTTCGCAACGAGATAGCAGCTTTGTTGGAGGATATCGCCCAAAATCTCACCCTAGCTGAATCACACGCAGAAAATACATCTGGAAAACTAGGACTCTCTAAAGAGATTGAACGTCTCATCCAGCAAAGTGAAAATTTGCGCCAAGGAGTCTTTCGGTTTTTAGTATTAGGGGATATGAAGCGGGGAAAAAGTACATTTCTCAATGCTTTGCTAGGGCAGAATTTACTGCCCAGTGATGTCACTCCCTGTACTGCTTTGTTAACGGTGCTGAAATACGGTACTGCAGAGAAAGCGACGATTTACTATAACGATAGCAAACAACCAGAGGAAATAGATTTTCAGCAGTTTAAGCAGCGCTATACAATTGATCCAGAAGAAGCAAAAATTCTAGAGCGAGGCAAACAGCTAGCTTTTCCAGATATCAGTCATGCGGTGGTAGAACATCCGCTACCGCTGCTAGCCAAAGGTATCGAATTTGTGGACAGCCCGGGACTGAATGATACGGAAGCGCGAAACCAGCTTACTCTCGACTATATCTACAACTGTCACGCCATACTTTTTGTGTTGAGTGCGTCTCAACCTTGCACATTGGAGGAACGCCGCTATCTCCAGAATTACCTGAAAGACCGAGGTTTAACTATCTTCTTCATAGTCAATTCTTGGGATAGAATTCGAGAGGGACTTGTCGATCCAGAAGACACTGAGGCACTGCAAGTAGCCGAGGACAAACTGCGTCGAGTTTTCCAGACTAATCTGAGTGAATATTGTCAGGATCGGGGCCGGGATATTTATCAGGAGCGAGTATTTGAGATTTCTGCTCTCAATGCCTTGCGTAGTCGTTTGAAAAACTCAGAAGCTACTTTAGAAGGCACGGGCTTTGTCGAGTTTCTGGCGGCTCTCAATCATTTTCTGACTGGGGAACGAGCTGCTGCTGAACGGGAACAAGCAAGAGCGATCGCCCTTCAAGCTTGCAATCGCTTTCAAGCAGCAATCTCCCGCCGCATTCCTTTGTTAGATGAAACTGTCGATCAATTGAAAGAGAAAATTGATTCGATTCAGTCGGACTTCGCAAACTTGTCGAAAATTGGTAATCAATTCCAGCACGAAATTAGAACAGTCCGCGAGCGAACTTCCCAGGAAATAGGCGATTCTTTCCGTACCTATATCCTGGATTTAGAGAACACCTTTGAAAAGGATTTTTTAAGCACTCAGCCCGATTTAGATTTCATGCAATTTCTCGACAAAAACAACCGGGCCATGTTCTATACCTCATTCAAACGTGCTTTCGAGCGATATATGAACGATCGCCTCGCTGCTTGGGAATTCATTGCCAAACAGAAGATAGCCTCTGCTTTCTCTGAACTCGAGGAAAAAGCAGCCGATTCTCGAATTGAATATGAACGAGTAGTAGAGGCTATGAATAAGAAGCTGTTAGGCTACCGATTCTACGCCGTCGGGCATAGCTACAAGCATGAAGAAAACTCGACTTGGGCTGAGGTGGCAATAGATATGTTTTCCTCGATTCCCGACAACCTCAACAGAGGTATCCATTCTTTCAATATGTTTTGGCAGAGTGTTTTGGCTTGTGTCATGGTGACGCTGGTGCTAAATATTATCGGTGTAGTTTTTGCCTCTTTAACTCTTTCTGTTTTGGGTGGAATTCTGGTAGTTACAGGTGTTGTAGCATTGCAAGCGGAGTATGTTCGCCAACATTTCATTTCTGCGACTAAGACAGAGTTTGTCAAATATCTGCCACAAATTGCTGAAGAACAGTCGCAATATATTTATCAAGCAGTCAGGAAATGTTTTGAGACTTACGAAGAACAGGTGTGCGATCGCGTGAATGCTGATATCAATTCTCGCAAAGCCGAGTTAGATAGTTTGCTCGCTCAAAAACAATCGCGAGAAATTGACATACTCGCTGAAACTAAACGTCTGAAAGACTTGGAAGCCGATATCTTGTCTCAATTGCAGCAAATTGAGTTGGTAGGTGGATCTCTTTAGCTAAAATCCAAGTAAGGTGCCCATTTCGCACCTTACTATTGGGTTTCATCCGACACGCGGAAGTAAATTAACACAGGAATCAATATGATTACCATCAACAGCATAGAAAGCGCCGATCCAAAAGGCCAATCGCGGGCTTTCATAAACTGATTTTGAATCAAATTTCCCACCATAACTGTTTTAGAACCGCCCAATATATCCGGTGTGATGAAAGCGCCGACAGCGGGAACAAAAACTAAAATAGAGCCGGCAACAATGCCGCGAGTTGTTAATGGTAAAAATACTCGCCAGAAAGTGCGAATATCATTTGCCCCTAAATCGTGAGCGGCTTCTACCAATGAAAAATTGAAGCGTTCTATGCTAGAATATAAAGGCAGAACCATGAAAGGTAAATAGCCGTAAATAAGACCGATCGCTACAGCGAAAGGCGTAAAAAGCAAGTTTAACGGTTCGCTAATAATTTGGAGGCTTTGCAAGGCTGTGTTAACTACTCCTTCGCTACGCAGCAGTATGATCCAGGCGTAGGTTCTCACTAAAAAATTAGTCCAAAATGGAATAATTACTAGCAAAAGCAAAGCATTTCGCCAGCGAGGAGAACGGGTGGCAATGAAGAATGCGAGGGGATAGCCAACTAACAAGCAAGCGACTGTTGTCAGAAAAGCCAGCCAGAGCGATCGCCCAATTACTCCTAGGAACAGTCCACTGAATAAACGCTGGTAATTGCTGAGAGTAAATATCCAAGTAACGCCGCCGTATGTCCCGCGTTCTAAGAAACTGTACAACAGTACCATTAGCACGGGCAAAATGAAGAAAACCATCAGCCATGCCGTAGCGGGAAATAATAGCAGCAACAGGTTAGTTTGCTGGCGGTTTTTGACACTCATTATTCACTCAAGCGAAATTTAGCACATAATTCAACACATTTTATATCAAATCCGCCTTTTATGAATTATGTCATCATTAATAAATTATCAAGAGGTACGCAATGTCAGCAGAATCGTCAACCCCAAAAATAGTCGTCGTCGGTGCAGGATGGGCCGGTTTAGGCGCTACCTATCACCTAGCCCAGCAAGGTTATGACGTAACTTTGTTAGAAGCTGGCCCTTATCCGGGTGGCTTAGTTGCAGGGTGGAAAACCGCCGGCGGGCGTTCCGTAGAAGCAGGCATTCATGGCTTCTGGTATCCCTACAAAAATATCTTTTCGTTAGTCAAGGAATTAGGACTAGATCCCTTCACGCCTTGGACTCGTTCTTGTCAGTATTCACCCGCCGGATTGGAAGTAGAATCGCCGATTTTTCAGGACGAACCGCGGCTTCCCACACCGTTAGGAACCTTTCTTTACACCAGATTTAAAAGGCTGCCATTAGTCGATCGGCTTTCAGCCTTGCCCTTACTCTACGCCGTCCTAGATTTCGACAATTCCGACGAAGCTTGGCGCAGGTACGATCGCGTCACAGCCCGCGAATTGTTCAAACAGTTTGGTGTTTCTGCAAGGCTGTACCGCGATGCTTTTGAACCGATGTTATTAGTAGGTTTATTTGCACCAGGAGAACAGTGTTCTGCTGCCGCCGCTTTGGGAATGCTTTATTATTTCATATTAGCACACCAACCGGATTTTGATGTAGTTTGGTGTCGCGGAACAGTCGGAGAAAAAATCTTTTGTCCCTGGGTCGAACGCCTGGAAAAACTCGGTGCTAAAGTATTGACAAAGCAGCGAGTTACTGACTTAATAGTTGACAGCAACAACCGAGCAACCGGCGTTGTTTGCGGCGAAGAAACCTTTGAGGCAGATGCAGTGATTTTTGCAGTTGGCGTCACGGGAATGCAAAAAATTATCAGCAGCAGCCCCGCTTTGCAAAGTCGCCAAGAGTTTCGGGACGCGATGAATTTGGGTGCAGTTGACGTGTTAGCTGTTCGTCTCTGGTTTGACAGGAAAATTGACATTCCGCTGCCTTCCAATGCCTGTTTTGGGTTTAGTTCAACTACAGGTTGGACGTTTTTTGATTTGAATGCTTTGCACGACGAATTCCGATCAGAACCTGGAACAGTTGTAGAAGCTGACTTTTATCACGCAAATCAATTAATTCCCCTCAAAGATGAGGAAATTGTTAGCTTAGTTCAGCGGGATTTAGCGACTTGCATTTCGGCTTTTCGCGAGGCAAAAGTAATTGACAGCAGCGCGATTCGGCTGTCGCGGGCGGTGACGCATTTTGCCCCTGGTAGCTATCAGTATTTGTTGCCAGAGGTAACAAGTTATGATAATGTATTCATGAGCGGCGATTGGGTTGTAACCCGTCACGGTTCTTGGTCGCAAGAAAAGGCTTATGTTACTGGTTTGGAGGCGGCGAATTTGGTAATTTCGCGTTTCGGACTTGGGAACAAAGCGGCAATTATTCCGGTGGAAGCTGACGAACCGCACATTCAAATCGGGAGAAAGATTAATCAGTTTACTCGCAGTTTGACTAAAACTTTCATTCCCGATTTTTGGCTGCCATAAGAAGAAGGAAGTGCGGCAACGGATTCGGTAACGCATTTAACGAATGTCAGGAAGAAGGAAGAGGGGAGAAGGAAGAGGAAATTTCTTGATTTAAGTGGTAAGGTACGCCGTGCCGCGCACCTTACCTAGGGTTTGCTGAATAAATAATGCAAGACCCACAGAAGGATTAATGATTGATTCAAGCCGACGAGCGAATAAGTTTTTGTTGGCTCTCGTAAGTCGAGTTATAGTTTTTGATAATGACTAGCCCGGAAATAAGTGTGGTTTTCGCAAATAGACACAAAAACCTTTTGAGTCCAGGGTAAACGCATCTTAACTTTAACCCAAAATATGCTACAGTTAAATCAGAGTAAATTTTAATGTAGTTTGTTGTAGTTTATGGGTGCTGTCAAGGGCAAGAGGTTTTGGTAAAGCTGTAACTCCCCAACAAAAACAAACAGATTCATTGCCTTGAATGAATATTTTAAATGTCATTGTTTAAAAATATTTTGCCAATTTGAACGACCCAAAAATAGAAAAAAGTAAAAAACACTTACTCAAAAGACCTCTTGCGAAAGTGCGATCATTCTAGGTAAAATAAAAGAAAAAATTAGCTTAATAAGATGAATTACGAAAAAGTACAAAATTTAAACCCCGCCGACTTTAAATGATACTGTGGAGTACATCAAGAGACATTCTCATAGATGGTAAAAATAGTGAAAGCAGAAAAAATACTTCAAAAAAAATCAGGAAGACCAAGTAAATTGGGGAGAGAAGACCAAATCTTAATGACATTATCCTATTTGCGAGAATATCCTACTTTTTTTCATCGGGGAATTAAATGGGGTATTAATGAATCAAATTATTATCGAATTGTAATTAGAACGGAAAAAATTCTAATAAAATCATGTTGGTTTAATCTACCTGGCAAAAAAATCTGAATCGAAATCAAAAGGAGGAGATAGAAACTGTAGTGGTGGATGTGTCAGAACACGAAATAGGAAGAAAAAAAATATATTATAGTGGCAAGCAAAAAAATCATACAATAAAATCGCAAGTTTTAGCTAACAAAAAAAACGCTAAAATCATCTGTACAGCTTTTAGTGCGGGGAAAACCCATGATTTTAGTGTGTTAAAAACAAGTAACATCAGGATGAATTAAGAACTTAAACTTTTAGGTGATAAAAATTATCAAGGAATCAAAAAGATTCATAATAATATTAAAAACCCAGCAAAAAAACAAAGAATAAATAACTGAGTCAAGCAGAAAAAGTTTTAAATCGCTAACTGGCAAAAGAGAGGATTATTGAAAATCTACATCGAATTTTAAATATATTTAGAATACTTTCATCAAGATATCGGAATCGAAGAAGGGGCTTCGGATTAAAATTTAATTTGATTGCTGGTATTTATAATTATGAACTTTCTTAAAACCCACATTCCGCAGATATTCAAGCAGAAGGAAAGGAAGATAGATTCGGAAACACAAAACTCCCAAACGATTGCC
>NZ_JAUBPR010000145.1:0-14314 GCF_036700845.1 Microcoleus sp. S13_C5 | reverse complement strand
AACACTTGGGCTGATGTCATCAACCGCGCTAACTTGGGTATGGAAGTAATGCACGAGCGCAATGCTCACAACTTCCCGCTTGATTTGGCTGCTGGTGAAACTACTCCCGTAGCTTTGGTTGCTCCTTCTATCAATGGCTAAGTTTTAGCTTTTGATTAACAAAAAGCGCTCCTAGAAATAGGGGCGCTTTTTGTTTGGGGAAAAATATTTTTAGAGACGTGCTTCTACCCGTTAAATCCGTTACCCCCTTACCTGCGTTCCATCCATTCGTTGCCTTCCTTCTTCCTTTTTACTTATTTTTTCTTCCTTTATCCTTTAATTTTTTATGATTACTATAGAGTATAGCCACTAGGCCGATCGAGATACTGTGACATACTCCACGGGCGAAATCTTATATTATGGTCTAGGATTCCAATAGTCGGATTCAGAATATGTTGGGCTTGCTATAAAGTGTTCGCTAGCAGCAATGCAATTGTGTCAATTCCAGAATCTAACCATAGACAAATGTAGCTGATCAGGAGTCGCTCCTCACCGTCCCAAGCGCTCTATCTCTAAGGAGAATTTGTATTATGAAAGATGGACAAGAAGTACGCCGCGTCTCCACACCCGTCATTGCAGGTGTTTGCGGGTTGGCTTTACTGGCGGGAGGGGGAATTGCCTGGTGGACCGCGAATCGTTCGCCAACCCCCGCAAATACCCAGTCTTCTGCTCAAACTACCGCTCCGCCGCTGTCCCCAAGTCCTGCGGAATCTCCTGCTGTAGTTATCCCCGTACCCCCTCCAAATCCTGTACAAGTGCCACAGGTTCAGACGCCACAGGTTCAGACACCTCAAGCTCAGACACCTCAAGCTCAGACCCCGCAGGCTCTAGTCCCAAAGTCGCCGCAGCCAAAGCCTTTGCCGCAGATTGATGTCCAGACAGTGCAAGTCTACTGGGTTAAAGATGCGAGCGGTAAATTTGAGGGAGTTCCTACGAAAGTAGCTGTCAAAAAAGCTGACAAGCCTGATGCAGCTTTACAAGCTGCTTTTAACACTTTGTTGGCCGGGCCGAAGGATGGAACTGTTTCTAGCGAAATTCCTAATGGGACAAAACTCAGGGGTTTGAGTGTTAAGAATGACGGAGTTTATGTCGATTTGTCGGCAGAATTTACTTCGGGGGGAGGCAGCAATTCGATGACTGGCCGGTTAGGGCAAGTTATCTATACGGCTACGAGTTTACAACCGAATACCAAGGTTTGGATTTCGGTGGAAGGCAAGCCTTTAGAACTTTTGGGTGGCGAAGGTTTGGAGGTGGCTCAGCCGAGTACCCGCCAAAGTTTTGACAAAAATTTTCCCCTTTAGTAATTATGAGTCATTAGTTAGGAGTCATTAGTTAGGAGTCATTAGTCATCGGTCTGAAGGCAGAGAGTAGGGATTGATAACTGATGACTCATGGCTGATGACTCATGACTGGGGACTGGGGATTAATTTTCAGTGCTTGGTAGTCAGGCTAAACGCCCGAAAGTGTAGGGCTTGCTGTTCGATCCGGCTGGCAAGCCGATCGCACACCATATTACACAGCTCGAAAATTAACTCGTCCTGCACCTTATAATAGGCTGAAGTCCCTTCACTCCGGCGAGTGAGGATACCAGCTTGGAGCATGAGTTTTAGGTGCTTAGAAACATTGGCTTGACTCGTTTGAGTAGCTTCCACCAACTCTTGCACGCATTTTTCGCCGTCGCGAAGCAAGTTCAAAATTCGTAAACGCATTGGCTCGCTCAGAATACTGAAATACTCAGCAACTTGTTGCACAACCTCTTGCGGGACAGGCTGGGATGACTTCATCAAACTCACCGGAGAGAAGTGATCTGGAAATATTAGCATTTATTCCATAACAATAAAGTAATCTTTCAATCCGGATTAATTCGCATCAAAACTTGACCGTATTCGACAGGTTCGCCATTTTGAACTAAAATTTCCATCACTTGACCGGACACTTCATCAGCATCAATCTCGTTCATCAGCTTCATCGCTTCGATAATACAGACTGTCTGGCCGACCTTGATGCGATCGCCCACATTTACAAAAGGTGGCTCGTCGGGAGCAGCAGCACGATAAAAGGTTCCTACCATCGGCGAGATAATTGGCACCCATTTCGTATCTACAGAAGCAGGTACTGCAGCAGGTACGGCGACAGGGGCGACGGGTACAGGGGCAGCCAGATCCGCTGCTAAATTTTGGTCAACAGCAGGAGGTGACGCTAAGGTGGGGCTAGCAACAGCGCCCAACGCGCTGGGAGCGACAGTCGCCACGGCAGCAGGGAGCGGAGCAGAGGTGCCTGGTGAACTTGCCAGAATGCCTTTGCGTACTGTCAGTTCAATATCCCCACTTTTTAAAGTCAGTTCCGAAATGCCAGTTTTGTCTAATACAGTTAGCAGGTCACAAAGCTGGTTTAAGTCTAGTTGCACAGCAGATTCAAGGGTAATTGAGAATTGAAAATTGAAAATTGAAAATTGAAAATTCCGAATCAGGCGAAGCTAGGAGCATCAACGACTTTGGAGGCAAAAGGGATAGTTTTTAAGCTGTGAGCGATGAGTATTGAATTTGGACTTCTTTAACTCATAACTCAGAACTAAAAACTAAAAACTCCCTTTTCCTCCCTCGTTTCTACTCTCGGCCGAGGTACTTGTCTTCACGAGTATCAATCCGAATCCGTTCTCCAATGGAAATAAATAGAGGCACCATAACCTGAGCTCCAGTGGAGACGATCGCGGGTTTGCTGCCACCAGTGGCAGTATCTCCTTTGACTCCGGGATCGGTTTGCAGCACTTCCAAGACAACAGAGTTGGGCAGTTCCACTTCCATGATTTGGTCGTTCCAGCGCAGGATGCTGACTTCCATCCCTTCACTGAGGTACTTGACACGATCGCCTATTTGCTTAGCATTGAGGCGACTTTCCTCGTAAGTTTCCATATCCATAAAGACGAACTCGTCGCCCTCTTTATAGGTATGCTGCATCACACTCTTTTCCAGGTTGGCTTGAGGCATAGTCTCGCCCGCCCGGAAGGTTTGTTCTACTACGTTTCCGGTTTGGACGTTTTTTAATTTTGTCCGCACGAAAGCTGAGCCTTTTCCTGGCTTGACGTGGAGGAATTCGATAACCCGCCACACGCCGTTATTCCATTCAATTGAAACACCTGGTCGAAAGTCGTTACTGGAGATCATATAAATTTTTGCGGGCAATCCCGTCGCCTTGAGGCACGGGGGAACTACAGTCAGTCGATTTTAGATTTTAGATTTTAGATTTTAGATCTACTCCACAGATGGATTTGGGAGATTGAACCTTGGTCTAAAATTTTGATCTCTCCACGACAGGAGTCTGGGGATTGTATCCGTTTTTGAGCGGGTCCGGTTAAAGCTGCAGTCTAGCTGACGGCATCAAAAAGCAATTGGCATTTTATTTTACCGTTCAAAGGGAGCAAGTGCTGTACTGAAAGCTAAAAAGCTCTCAAGGGAAGGAAGTTCTGCCGCGAGCAGTGTACGGCATTTAAGGGATAGAAGGCCGACAGCGCTGTGGGAAGATAATAGAGGCAATAAAAGTTAAAGTTATGTTGCATTGGCCTAATTTCTCGATCGATACGTGCAAGCGCTGGGTCAAAACCGTCGCTTTAGCGCTCTTGCTGTTCACTCTCTCCCTGAGTTTCAGTGCAGTCTCCCATGCCAAACGCCCCAGCAGCAGTATGCCTGCGGGGAATGCGATTACGGACGGCCGGGCGCTGCTGCGCTTCGCTTTACCTATTGACAATCAGACTGTACGAGAGTTGCAAATCAGTCTCGAAGACATTGGCAACCACATACGGTCTAAACGTTGGGGGCCTATTAGCAGCGATGTCAGCAAGGCTTCCAGGATTCTCAACCTTCGGGAATCTGACCTTTTAGAGAGTATTCCCGACGCCAAAAAGCCGGAAGCTGAGGCGCTAGTTGCAGGAGTCAAGGAGAAAGTTGCTCAACTGGAAAAGGCTGTTGAGGCTAAAGACAGGGACAAAGTGATTGACTTGAAATCCACAATCTTAGGTTCGGTAGGCGAAATCGAAGAGTTGATGGTGACAAAGTTTCCGTTTGAAGTGCCTGCCAAGTATGCTAATCTGCCTCAACTGAAAGGGCGCGCTACTGTGGCTGTACAAACTGAAAAAGGGGAAATTACTGTTGTGGTTGACGGCTACAGCGCCCCGATTACGGCTGGTAATTTTGTGGATTTGGTCGATCGAGGTTTTTATGACGGTTTGCCGTTTATTCGATCGGAAGAATCCTACGTTTTGCAAACGGGAGACCCGGAAGGCAAGGAAGTTGGTTTTATTGACCCAGCTACTGGCAAATACCGGAATGTACCGCTAGAAGTGCTCGTCAGGGACGAAAAAGAACCTATTTACGGGATTACTCTAGAAGATGCGGGGCGTTATCGCGACGAACCTGTTTTGCCTTTTTCTGCTTTCGGTACTGTGGCCATGGCCCGTACAGAAACTGACCCTGATAGCGCTTCTTCTCAGTTTTTCTTTTTCTTGTTTGAACCTGAACTCACGCCCGCTGGTCTGAATCTGTTGGACGGCCGCTATGCTGTTTTTGGTTACATGATTGAAGGAAAAGAAGTTTTGGAGCAACTAAAGCAGGGAGACAAGATTGTATCTGCTAAGGTAGTTAAAGGAATCGAAAATTTGGTGCGACCTCAAGTTTAATTAATGACGGCGATTGAAATCGCTTTTACACCAAAGTGACGGCGATTGAAATCGCTTTTACAGAAACAAAGCCCGCCTGCGCGGGCTGAAAAAATCAAGAGTGACATGGCTTGAAATCTTTTCTAAATAAAGGTGACGGGGGAGCATCTCATATTTGTAAAAACACTTCTTCTGCCTCCTTCCTTCTTTCTCTTTTCTCCTGGCTGCTGACTCCTGACTCCTAACTCCAATTTCTAGCTTGGCAGCAAAAGTGAGATGCTCCCGGTGACGGAGATTGAAATCGCTTCTGCACAGATAGAACCCCCCGCAGACTGGAAAAATAGATAGTTTTTATAGTTTCGTTATTGAAATCAGGAATTTAATCGAAAATATGGCTATTTTAGAATTTTTATTGGTAATAGGTTTGGGCGGATTCGCAGGCTTGTTGATTGTGAAAAATGTGAATGAAAGCAAGCAAAAGCAGCGGTTGGATGAGGCTTTTTATCAGTTGTTGGAAACTCAAAACAGTCAAATTTCGTTGATTCAACTGGCGGCTAATGCTAGGGTGGAGGCAGAAGTTGCTCAGCAGTATTTAAGTCGGCAAGTTAAGATTTTTTCGGCGGTTTTAGAGGTAGATGATGAAGGGGATACTTTTTATAGGTTTCCTAGGTTGCGCTTGCCGCCGAGTTCGGGTAAGGAATGGTGAATTGAGAAAGTGCGATCGACTAATTCAAATTTATGCAAGTTAAAGATATCGGTGAACAAGGTCTTTTAAGAATATTGCAAAAATTCTGCCCCGCAGAAATAGTTGGTGATGATTGCGCTGTCATGCCTACAACTCCCAACCAATCTCTCGCTATCACTACAGATATGTTGGTGGATGGAGTGCATTTTAGCGATCGCACTACGGGGCCTTATTACGCAGGATGGCGCGCCGCAGCGGCAAATTTGTCGGATCTGGCTGCGATGGGAGCAAAGCCTCTGGCGGTGACTGTAGCCCTCGCTGTGGCGGCGGATACGGCTGTGGAGTGGGTTGAAGAGTTTTATCGGGGGATGACGGCTTGCTTGCAAGAATATCATACGCCGATCGTCGGTGGCGATGTTGTGCGCTCGCCCGTGGTGACTGTGGCGATTACGGCTTTTGGACAAGTTGAGTGCGATCGTACCATTAGTCGGTCAAATGCGCGATCGAGTTGGGCCATTGTGGCTACTGGGGTTCACGGAGCCTCCCGCGCGGGATTAGAATTGCTGTTAAATCCCGAATTCGGGCAAAATCTGGAAAAGGTCGATCAAACTTCTTTAATTGTCGCTCACCAGCGCCCTAAACCAAGGCTGGATGTTTTGCCGGTTCTTTGGGAAATATTAGGTTCTGCGGGTGAGTTTTCCATCGCCGGAATGGACAGCAGCGACGGTTTAGCTGATGCGATTATTCAAATTTGTCGGGCTAGCGGTGTTGGCGCAAAAGTCGATCGCACAAAAATACCAATTCCCGATATTTTCAGCGAAATCGTATCAACCGAAAAAGCTTTAGATTGGGCATTATACGGCGGCGAAGATTTCGAGTTAGTGCTGTTTTTGCCGATGGCGAATGCTGAGTTATTGGTGGAAAAAATAGGAAATGGAGCCGCGATTGTGGGAATTGCTACCGACAGCACCGATATGTGGTTAACTGACAGCAGCGGTATTTATCGTGATACTGTATTAAAGCTTGATCGAGGATTTCAACACTTCTGAATTATCTCGCTTGTCCGCATAGGCGGACTTGGTTGGTGTAGACGCGGTTTCAACCGCCTGGTTTTTGCCGGTTACAGATTTTCTGCCAGCGAACCGTTGACTCTGTTATTGTAGGCAGTAGCCAGATTATTTTGAGTTTGCGTCCATTTTTCGCTACCGGGTTCCCGATTATTTAAAACTATTTGATAACCAGTAATGGCAATTTCAATATTATTCGCTCTATTCCCACTGGGAAAGTCACTAATATGAATGCTCAAATTTTCAATAAGACCGATAATTGAGCTAATTGTTTCTGAGTTTTCCCCAGTAATTAACTTCTGCGCCACTTGCTGTAAAGTCTCGGCAAAACTGGCATTAAGGAGATGTTGTCGCCCTTCCAGCATGGGGTAAATTACTGCTATATCTCCCTTGCTATCTTGTTCGGCTTGCAATAATTCTAGAAAAAAATTTGCATACTCTTGGAATTTTTCACTGGCAGAGTTGTGGCTATCTCCGTCATCGTTCATATCGATGAGTGGCGCTAGGTAACGGGCTAGATGTCGGAGGAATTTAGCGCCATTTTCCCCTCCTTGTTCTGCTAAGGTTGATGCTACTAACTCGCACGTTTCCAGAAATCCGCGATCGAGTAATTCTGAGTTATCTTGTAATATTTGCGGTTCCTCTCCTTTGGGGGCATTCAGCAGAGTGTGAATTAATTGCAGATAGGCTTGGGCGCGGGTTTCGTCCATTGTGGGGAGTTGTGAATAACACCGGGATTTATTTTATCATGCTTGGGGGTGGGTCGAAACCTGGTTTTTGCGAGCATACTTCGTTACTGTCGGCAAAAATGCTAAAAAACCTGGTTATTGGGAATTTTAACCGCAGATGTCGGCGGATGTACGCTGATGGACGCAGATGAATTTCGTTTAGTCTGGGACACATGGGTGCGTCGAAACCGGGTTTTGATTGAGAAGACGCGTTACTGTGCGAAGAGATGGAAAAAAACGCGGTTTATTTGATTTTTAACCGCAGATTTTACTGCTAACGCCTAGATAATGCTACCTTTGGCATCAACCTTTCTAAAATTTGCTCGATCGCAATTACTGTCCAATCAATATCAGCTTCTGTGGTTTCTCGTCCTAGAGTCAAGCGAATTCCACCAACGGCGCCGATTTCGTCATATCCCATTGCTAATAATATCGGACTGGGAGTTAGTTTGCCACTGCTACAAGCAGAACCGGAACTAATGCCAATTCCTGCTAAATTTAGCTGCCGTACTAGAGTTTTGCCTGTGACTCGCCCTGTATCTCTCTGTTGATAAGGGCGGGAGGAAGGGGAGACTATGCAAAAACTGACGTGGTGCGGCAGCCGACAATATCGATCGCCAGTTGGTACTAAACTGGGTACGTGGGATAATCGGTCAAAAAGCCGATCGCGCAATGCAATTAACCTCGGCGTTTCCACATCTATTTCCTGCAATGCTAACTCTGCCGCCACCCCAAAACCGACGATTGCCGGCAGCGCTTGTGTCCCCGAACGCAGTTTCAATTCTTGGCCACCGCCGCCTAACATTGGCACTAATTCTACTCCCGGACGCACGTAAAGCGCGCCTGCACCTTGTGGCCCGTAAAGTTTGTGACTGGAAACCGAAAGCAAGTCTACGGGCAGTTTCTGCACGTCAACTTGCAGCTTGCCGGCAACTTGAACTGCATCGGTATGAAACATGATATTGCGATCGCGCGCAATTTGTCCTAATGCCTCTATTGGTTGCAGCGTCCCAACTTCGCTTTGTCCGTAAATGATGGAAATTAACACTGTATTCGATCGCAGCGACTCTTGCAAATCCAAAGGGTGAATGCGCCCAAATTTATCCACTGGTAGGCGCGTCACTTCCCATCCCAACTGTTCGAGTTGTAGCGCCGGTTCTGCTACTGCGGAGTGCTCTACGCTGGAGATAATAATATGCTGCGGCTTGGTATAAAGACGCGCAATTCCCATAATTGCCAAATTATCCGCTTCAGTGCCCCCACTCGTGAAAATTATCGATTCCGGTAGCGCGTTAATCAAGCTAGCAACCTGCATTCTTGCTAATTCTAAAGCTGTCGCCGCCCTTTGTCCCCACTCGTGCAAACTGGAAGGATTACCCCAATGCTGAGTCAGGGCTTTTTGCATGGCTTGAATCGCTTCTGGGCGTGCGGGTGTTGTGGCACTATAGTCGAGGTAAATTTGCATGATAAATAAGTAATTAATGACTGTTGACTGTTGACTGTTGACTGTTGTGAGTGGCTACCAATAGCCAATAACCAATAACTGATGACTAACTTCCTGGTTTGCAGACGTTGTAGTCTTCGTGCGACAAAACTTTTTGGGGAATTAAGAAAGTGCCGCAATCTTCACAAAGCATTCTGTAGTTGCGAGTTACAGGAATACTGATTATCAAACGGTTGTGACGCAGGCGTTTGCCGCCGAAATCTCTGTAATTTTTATTTTCACCCAAAGCTGCTATAATTGCCCGGGCTTTAGTGACTACGTGGTCGGGCAGACCTCTGAGATCGATGATATCTCTAGCAAATGATGCTTCCCTCTCTTGTTTTTTGGTTTGTTTTTCTGCCAGCACTTCAACGTAATGCTGCTGCGCCACCAACTCTTGCGTGCAGCGATGGCACGCTTTACCATATCCTTTGTGACCGCACGGAAAAATTGTTTTTCTTTTAGCCATAAAGCAGCGGTATAGGGTTTGACCCACGCCCCTGAATGCTGCTACCCTACCAGTGATGCTTCCGGCATCGAGGCAGTTCTACAAGACGCAAAATCTATTCCCTTGCATAAATTTAATAGGTTGTAACTTTACTTGATCCAATAGATTTGAACTGTGGAAAGGCTAATAACCTCTATATTTTTTAAAATTTTGTGGATGTATTGTATTATCATTTACTCGGTTTCTGTTGTGCTGGGCTGGTGGCGCTCAATCTGGCGGGCTGCGGACAAACAAAGCAAGACGTGCAGAATTTACCACTCAGTCTGGCTCCATTGCCTCAAGACCCCTTGTTGCAAGTATACTTCAATCAGTCGATCGCTTCGAGTTATACAGAGCCTTACCGCCAGCAAACTAGACCCGGAGATGATTTGGAAAACTTGATAGCTGTTGCGATCGCCAGCGCTGGATCGACGGTAGATGTAGCGGTTCAGGAGTTTCGCTTGCCCAGTATTGCCAGGGTTTTGGCCGATCGACAGCGATCAGGAATTAAAGTTAGATTAATTGTCGAACATATGTATAGTCGCCCTTGGAGCGATTTTACAGCTCAGGAGTTAGCGAAATTACCGGAAAGAGAGCGCGATCGTTATAACGAATTTGTGCAACTTGCCGATACCAATAAAGACGGTAAATTGAGTGCCGATGAAATCAAGCAAAATGATGCTTTGGTAATTGTCAAGGATGCGGGTATTCCTGTAATTGATGATACTGCTGACGGCAGTAAAGGCAGCGGTTTGATGCACCACAAATTTGTGGTAATTGACGGCAAAACCGTAATCGTCACTTCTGCTAATTTTACCACAAGCGATATACATGGCGATTTCAAGACCACAGCAAGTCGCGGCAATGCGAACAATTTGCTGAAAATTGAAAATGCTCAAGTAGCGCAACTATTTACTCAAGAATTTAACATCATGTGGGGCGACGGGCCCGGAGGCAAACCGGACAGCAAATTTGGCATCAAAAAGCCGTTTCGTCAAGTGCAAAAAGTAAGAGTAGGGAATGCGACAGTGGCGGTGCAATTTTCGCCTACGACTACGACTTTGCCTTGGGAAAAAAGCGTCAACGGTGTGATAAATCGAACTTTGGGTAGTGCGAAAAAGTCGGTTGATTTGGCACTGTTTGTATTTTCGGCTCAGCGGTTGTCAAATACTTTGGAAATTGAAGCTGGGCGAGGAGTTGCGGTGCGAGCTTTAATTGACCCTAATTTTATTTATCGCTCTTACAGTGAAGGGTTGGATATGATGGGTGCGACTTTCATCCAAGATTGCAAGTTAGAAGCTGACAATCGCCCTTGGAGAAAGCCGCTGACTACGGTGGGAGTGCCTCTGTTACCAATGGGCGATCGCCTGCACCACAAATTCGGCGTTGTAGACGGCAAAACGGTGCTTACAGGTTCTCATAACTGGAGTGAAGCTGCAAATCACGGGAATGACGAGACGCTGCTGGCGATCGAGAGTCCCGTAGTTGCAGCCCATTTTGAGCGAGAGTTCGATCGGCTTTACAAAGGTGCAACCTTGGGAATTCCCGCCCGAATCAAACAGAGAATTGATGCTAAGAAAAAAGAGTGCGATTCACTACAAGCCGCATCAAAATCGGCGACTGCTAAACCTCAAATTGCTGCGGGTAAAAAGTTAGTTAATTTGAATGCAGCGAGTCAGGAAGAATTAGAAACTTTGCCAGGCGTTGGCCCGAAGTTAGCCGAGAGAATTATTGCAGCGCGGCAACAGCAACCTTTCACCTCTTTGGACGACGTGGCGCGGGTACAGGGCATTGGCGACAAGATTTTAGAGAGATGGCGCGATCGAGTAACTTGGTAATTAGGTTCGCAGCATCGGACTTCAGTCCTTCCTCCCGCTGGTTCGCAGCATCGGACTTCAGTCCTTCCTCCCGCTGGTTCGTAGCATCGGACTTCAGTCCTTTCTTTATAAACTAAGCAGGAAGGACTAAAGTCCGAAGGCTCAAACCTATTTTATCGATCTTGACAACAGATATGCTCTCTAGTTAAAATCACGATTAAAAAAATGCTATCTCTTCAGATGGAAGGTATAAAGAGATGAAAGGCGCCAGATATTTTACGGGGCAGCAACCAATCAAATTCATAGCTCTTTTGGTGGGAGCAATTTTTGTGACGCTAGCAGCTTTCACAGTCAGCGCGCAACAGACTAACGAAGCACAATTTCGGGTAAAAAACGAAAACAGTTTTAATATTAACTTGATTCAATTTAAGCGTGCTGAATATGTAGGTCAGTGTCCCGGAAGTGTCATCTCCCCTGATTCGCAAAGCGCTCGATTTGTTTCCAGCAAAACTCCCCCCGCCCCTAACAGAAGAGTGCTGATTAAAAATGTGACCGATGGCATGGAAACTAACCCCTATCCTTACACGGATAGAAGTTATGACAAAGGTGAGTTTTCCGAGAGTTTTGGATTTAAGTTAGCAAACAGTCACAAAACAAGAACTTTTTCGGTTTTAGAGGGCGAAAATAAATTTGCTTATGAAATCAAAGAAAATAACCAAGTTATAGAACAGGGTGGGCTTACCGCTCAAGTTTCTGTACAAAATTTAGGTACTTTTCCGCGTCAGCAAATTTGTGAGAACAAAGTCACCTCCCAATGTCAGGATGATGCTGATTGTCGCGATAGGAGACGCAGAGGAAAAAGTTGCAAAATAGAGTGTGTTACTGTTCAAGAGTGTCGATGTCCGTAACTATTTCCGGCACTAAAATTACTTTATTTAATTAGTCGCCGAAGACACAGCAGAAGAAAAAACAAGAGAAAAGATAGGTTATTTTCTTGGAAGGACAACCACGGGAGATTGCCCCTCCAAGAAAATCGTAGGTTTAAGTAATGGGGTGAAAGTAAAATGCAGCTCCTAACACGATGTATGTGGCTAAAAGCAGCACTCCTTCGAGCCAATTAGAGCGCCCGTCGAGACTAATTAGATTAGCAATTGTCACTGCGATGGCAACTGCAACTACTTCAAAGGGATTGAAGTTTAAATCCATCGGCTGATCAATCACTAATCCGATAATCACCAACACTGGCGCTACCAGCAAAGCAACTAGCAAACTTGAACCCATTGCGACAGAAACTGACAAATCCATATTGTTTTTCATCGCCACTCCCACCGCAGTTACATATTCGGCAGCGCCGCCAACAATCGGCAACAGAATTACCCCTGTAAACAGCGGCGTCAATCCTAATCCTTTGGTAGTTTCTTCGACAACGCCCACGAAAATTTCTGATTCAAAGGCAACAGCAAGAGTTGAGGCTACTAGCACCCCTACCCACAGCCACAAATTCGGTTTGTGCGTAGTAGATTCCTCTTTGGTATTTTGAGGATTTTCTGACTCTAGTTCTAGTAGCCCAACATCGTAAAGATAGCTGTGCGTTTTTAAGGAAAATAGCAGAGTTAAACCATAAACTGCGATTAGGACGATCGCAGTTATTAAGGAAAGATTCTGAATGGCTGCGGGTTCGACTCCATTGGAGGTATAAATTACCATTGTCGGCAGCAGGATGGCAATGACTGCTAGAGTCATTGTGGAACCGTTTACCCGCGCGATTATTGGCTTAAATTCCTGTTCTTTGTAGCGGATTCCTCCTAGCAGCATGGAAAATCCCATGACTAAGAGTAAGTTACTGATAATTGTACCGGTTATGCTGGCTTTCACAATGTCAATTAAGCCGGCTTTCAGGGCAACTATGGCAATAATTAATTCCGTAGCATTGCCGAAGACTGCATTTAATAAGCCGCCTATGGAGGGGCCTGTAACGATCGCCACTTCTTCTGTCGCTGTGCTCAACCAAATAGCCAGAGGTATAATGCCTAAAGCGGATGTGATGAAAACTGCAAGGGATCCCCAGTGCAAATACTCAGCGGCGATGGAAATGGGGATGAAAATTAACAGCGCTATGGAAAGAATCTTTTTGATTGACATAGGAGATCGGATGGTGTACGGAAGGGTGAGGTCGAGTGGCCGGGGCGATCGCAAAGTTGCTTTTACACTATTCAACTATTCTCTGACAATTCTGGTGGCGAGTGCGATCGATAATTGGGAATATTTAACCGCAAATGCACCCACCTCGAAACAGATTGAATATAATAGAATTATATCGACATCGGTGAAAAGATATGTCTCAATCTGTCGTGCCAGTTGTTGAATCAAAGCAAATTGATAGTTCACCCACCTTGACCTTTGAAGAATACCGATTTTATCAAACTGATTGCGATCTACAATATGAACTGTACAAAGGCAAATTAATTCCGATGCCAACCGCAACAGTTTTACACATCAAAATTTGCGAATATTTAGTTTACAAATTGCAGCGTTACCTAGCGGAACACAAACTTGACTTAGTAGCAAAAACAGGCCTGGGAGTAAGAACAGAAGAAGATACCTCTCGGATTCCTGATGTAGTTGTTTGTACTCAAAGTCTTCTGGAACAAGCTGCTGCTAGACCAGGTTCTGGTATCCTCGATTTTGAGGAAAAGCCCCTGTTAGTCATAGAGGTAGTGAGTCAAAATCGGCGCGCCGATTATGTGATTAAACGAGCTGAGTACGAACTAGCTAACGTACCTGAATATGTAATTGTTGACCCTACACCTAACAAGGAATTGGTGCGAGTTTTAGCCTTTCCTGAAGGGGAAGACATCTATACCCAGACTGATTTTAGGGCGGGACAACAAATAGTGTCTGTAGTATTTCCCAATCTGACATTATCAGTGAATGAAATACTGTCTCCGCCATTAGTTGAAGGGTTGATTAAAGCAGAACAAGCTCGGTTCCTGGAACTTGAGCAGCAAGCTGCGGTGGAGCGCCAACGGGCTGAAAGATTAGCGGTGAGGTTGCGAGAATTAGGAGTAGATCCCGATCGCATTTAGGAGCTTGGATGATACAGAAGTCAGGAGTTAATTGTTATTAGTTAGATCAAATCTCTTAGAAGCGGAATTATTCAGATATCTATGCTCTTCATCTGCGTGAATCCGCGTTCATCCATTGTCATCTGCAGTTGCAAAATTATCTTCTTTTGATCCCAGATACAGGCAGATTAACAGAGATTAACGCAGATGAGTTAGGGAGCATGTCACTTTTGCAGTGAGCAATTATACTCATGCAGGTTTTACCTGATTACCAATTAAGCCGTTTAAGTAA
>NZ_JAUBPR010000144.1:0-14374 GCF_036700845.1 Microcoleus sp. S13_C5 | reverse complement strand
TTCTTTGAACACAACTTGATATTTTTTATTATATCATATTAGTTGTTTGTGTAATTAATTTTGTTTGACTACTTATAATCACTGCGATCAATCCTAGAATCGCGCTCCCTGCCCAATAAAAGGCTGTCGCACCCTTTTGTCCGCTGCGCCCAAGAGTCAGAGTATCAAAGCCATAGGTTGAAAATGTGGTGTAAGAACCCAAAAATCCCGTCCTAATCAGTAAATCTAATTCCTTGGGATAGTCTGTAATTCCTTTAGAAAGCGTGAAAAAGAAACCCATCGCTAAACATCCAGTCAAATTAATGACAAATGTTCCAATGGGAAACTTTGTCCCAAACTTAGCTTTTGTCCATTCCGTTAAGAAAAAACGACAAAGAGCTCCTGGAACTGCACCAACTGCGATCGCTAACGGTATAGTCAAACCTTCCATTAGTTTTTTATTTTTTTTATAAAAGATTAACTTATCAGAACCCAATTACAGATTCATACTATATGACTATACCGCAATCAAAATGAAAAAGCAAGATTTCCTTCAATTTTTTTTGGCTTATTTGATAAATCCCCAACCCTTGCCAGAAATTACCCTGACGTAGCCAAAGCCATATACGTTTTAAAATGAGAACTGCTGCTCCGATCTAACCCACGATCGCCGCATGAGAAATGACAACAATATTAAGAACAACGAATGATCCAGCCAGGATTGGAACTGCAATGCGACGCATTAAATACCATGAGGAATTTTCCTTATCTGATTCACTTAGAAATCGAGTGTAGACCAGCAGACTTGCTGATATGAAGATGTAAATGATGGCGATGATGTGGATGAAATCAATCAGGGTGACAGAATTGGTACTACCCAAATCAGATGTCGCTGCTTGCATATTCGCTATAACTGCAAACAAAGTTCCCACAATGAGGCCCATTCTAGCGCCAAAATATTCATCCAGCAGCAATGCCATTATGGAGAGTGCAACAGCCGCATAAACTCCAATCACAAGTTTAAAGAAGCTCACTTTACTCTCGCGGTTGATTGTAATTGAAATAACTAAGCGCGAGCGGTAATTTATTTCTCTTTTTATTCCCGGACTACCAAAGCTTGTTCTATAAGGGAAATTCTCTTGAGCAATCTTAAAATCTATAATTTTCCAACCTTCCAGCTTCATCTGCTTCTGATAGCCTGTGCCAGCAAAATCTGGGGCGTGAACGAAGGTGGAAGCATCTAACTGTGTTTCCTCAAGAGTAATTTTCAATACATGGCGATCGAATGGATAATTTTTTGTGTCCCAGTTGTAATATAGACTTGTGCTAATCTCCTCTTCCGACAAGAATACGTTTTTACTTGCTTTAAATGTATCCGACAAATTTTCGCTTCGGGAAAAACTGCTGTAATTCTTTTTAACTTCGTTGCTATTTACAACCTTGAGGCTTTCTAAAGGTTTTGGAGTCTCAAAAGGACAAACGCTCCAGACCCAGAAGTTTGCAGAAAACGACTTCTCTGCTGGCTTGAAATCTCGCAATGATGTCAAGTAAACTCCAATTTGACAAATTTTTGGAGATGTAACAGCCTCCGCCTGAACTGGTAAAGTTTGAGACAGCCAGCAACTAAAAACGGCGAGCAGCAAGCAACCAATTAGGGGTAGTCCCTTGACAACTCCTCTAACGGCAGGATGATGCAGTTTAGAAATATATCCACTCACTCATCAACTCCCTTACTAAGTAGCCTCCGATCTTACCAGCTAACAATGCTTGCAGAAAGTTGATTAATTGTCTGTCAACCCACGATCGCCGCATGAAAAATGATAACAATATTAAGAACAACGAATGATCCACCCAGGATCGGAACAGCAAAGCGGCGCATTAAATACCGTGAATCCTTGTCTGATTCACTTAGAAATCGAGTGTAGACCAACAGACTTGCTGATATGAAGATGTAAATGATGGCGATAATGTGGATGAAATCAATCAGGGTGACGGAATTGGAACTACCCAAATCTGATGTCGCTGCTTGCATATTTACTATAACTGCAAACAAATTACCCACAAAGATGCCCATTCGATCGCCAAAATCTTCATCCAGCAGCAATGCCATTATGGAGAGTGCAACAGCCGCATAAACTCCAATCGCAAGTTTAAAGAAGCTCACTTTACTCTCGCGGTTGATTGTAATTGAAATCACTAAGCGCGAGCGGTAATTTATTTCTCTTTTTATTCCCGGACTACCAAAGCTTGTTCTATAAGGGAAATTCTCTTGAGCAATCTTAAAATCTATAATTTTCCAACCTTCCAAGTCCATATCTTTCTGATAGCCTGTGCCAGCAAAATCTGGGGCGTGAAGGAAGGTGGAAGCATCTAACTGTGTTTCCTCAAGAGTAATTTTCAATACATGGCGATCGAATGGATAATTTTTTGTGTCCCAGTTGTAATAGAGACTTGTGCTAATCTCCTCTTCAGACCAGAATACGTTTTTACTGGCCTTAAATGTATCCGACAGATTTTCGCTTCGAGAAAAACTGCTGTAATTCTTGTTAACTTCGTTGCTATTTACAACCTTGAGGCTTTCTAAAGGTTTTGGAGTCTCAAAAGGACAAACGCTCCAAACCCAGAAGTTTGCAGAAAACGACTTATCTGCTGGCTTGAAATCTCGCAAGGATGTCAAGTAAACTCCAATTTGACAAGTTTTTGGAGATGTAACAGCCTCCGCCTGAACTGGTAAAGTTTGAGACAGCCAGCAGCTAAAAACCGCGATCAGCAAGCAACCAATTAGGGGTACTCCCTGGACAACAGCTCTAACCGCAGGATGATGCAGTTTAGAAATATATCCCCTCACTCATCAACTCCCTTGCTAAGCAACCACTGATTTTACCACCTAAGGATGCTTGCAGAAAGTTCATTAATAGTCTACCCACCTACGATCGCCACATAGGAGAGCGCTGAGAGTGTCAAGTACCACCTTCAGAAATCCTTTACTATATCAACGTTTCTCTGGGCCTCGGTGGGCAAAAATGCGCTCATTCGCTGCTGCCAGTAACTCTTCTAGGACTTCGCTGCTCTAGTTAAGTTAAAAAAATTATATTTTAGTATCTGCCTTTAGATACATTTTTGCTCTTTCTTTAGGTATACTTTGTTAAAAGAGTTGCGGTAGAGCCTGCGTCAGCTACGCTAGGGCAGAGCCTGGTAGCGGCTACTGTTTTTACTCTGAGTAGTGCTTTAAAAACATAAAAGCCAGTGCCAAGCATGAATCATTTAGAACTCGAACAAGAAATTGGGAAGATGGCTAGAGCGATGATGACTCGCAATAGCTTAATTGGTAAGGATTTGATTGCGGATCTCCGAGGGCGGCTGTCTGTTGACAGTGTAGCTGCTTTGATGATTGTCAGTATTGAGCGTTTGATTTGGTATGACTGCGAGTCCGTGATCTGGAGTTTGAGTTATTTGATTCCTGCTGACGTGATGGAAGAAATTCGCCGGATTACTGCGCTGGTTGTTTGCCAGCGGTTGATGGGCAAGGGTTTTCTGCTGGGGAAAGATTTTAGTATTGATGCCACAGGCCAGTTGCTGTTGAGTGAGAATGCTAAGACAGCGGTTGTGGTTGCTTGAATTGGGCAAGCAGAAGTAGGAGCTATTAGCACTAGGAGATTTGCAGTTAGACTTGGGGCGCCCTAGGACTCTTTGTGTAACTGCAAACCTAATTCGGGATACGGTAAGAGTTGCGTGATTGGCGCAGAGTTAAGATTCGCAGCCGCTCTAAAAAACGATGAGTGCGGTTAGCGAAAAGAGCTTTTTACCAGAGGAAAATAGTTAGTTTCGACTGCAAATTGTTGAGGTTGTTACTGGTTGTGTGTACGGGCGATCGCTCTGTATAAAATTTTTCAGATTTTTAGTGGAATTACAGTTTTACTCCCCGTATGGTTTCATGTAGAATCATCCCTAAGATAGATACAAAATATTATGAACTTAATTCAAAACTTGGAAGCGGCTTGGTATTACCATCTGGGTTCGCGCCACCTCGAAGCTAACGATGATCATGGTGCTCTGGCGAACTTTAACAGAGCATTGAAATTGCAATCAGATCATTATAAGGCTTGGTTCGGCCGAGGTATGGCTCTGGGGAAATTAGAACGGCACTTAGAGGCGCTGAAGAGTTTTGATGAGGCCTTGGCGGTGGAGCCGAATGCGAGCTTTGGCTGGCACAACCGGGCTATTGCTTTAGGAAAGTTGGGCCGCTGGTTGGAGGCTCTCAACAGTTTTGACCGGGCTCTGGAGTTCAGTCCGTGCGCGGCGAGTATTTGGCACAACCGGGGACTGACGCTGATCGATATGGGGCTTTACGAGAAGGCGGTTCTGAGTTTTGATCGCTCTTTAAATTTGTACCCGGAGGCTGCTTGGGCGTGGTACAACCGAGGTAATGCCTTGTTGGAACTCAAGCTTTACTATCAGGCGCTTAACAGTTTTGACCGGGCGATCGAGTTTAAGCCTGACGACGCGAAGGCTTGGTACAATCGCGGTCTAGCTGCGAACTCTCTGGGACTTTATAAACAAGCAGTGGCTAGTTTTAGCCGATCGATCGCTCTACAACCGGGCAGAGCCGATGCTGTGGGCGAAAGGAGAGTTGCTTTGGAGAAATTAATAGGTTTAAATCAGAGAAATGCCAAGTTCACTCCCACATCTGAGCGTCCCTTTGAAGATTATTTGATTTGGTACAACCGGGGTGTGGAATTGGCGCGAAAAGGCTGCTACTCTGAGGCGATTGCTTGCTACGAAACAGTCTTAGAAATAAATCCTGATTTTGCTAACGCTTTTTACAATAAAGCTTGCTGTTATGCGCTACTGGGATTTGCTGATTTGGCCCTTGACAATTTGCAACGGGCTGTTGAGTTTATCCCTAATTTATACCGAGAGCTAGCTTTAGCTGACTCGGATTTAAGCTGCATTTGGAAACAAGAACGTTTTGAAGCGCTGATCCAAGGTTGATGTTACGCAAAAAACAGCTCGCCCAATTGGCGAGCTGTTTTTTTGGGCGGCGCAAATTCGATCGCCCGACAGTCTTTGTGCAATCTTTGCTATTGCACAGAAACTCGGATTGAGGACTTGACCGGCCTCTTGGCAACTACGATTACCCGGTAAGTTCCGGATTCCGGTAGTTGAGCAAAAGTTTGACCTTCGCCTTGATCCAGGAGTGCTCCCGACGGAGATTGGATCGCCAGATCTAGATTTTTGTTGCTAGATCTCGCCCTAATTGTCTGTCCCTGCTTGCCTTGAAGCGTGATGGGCTGGATTTGGTAGCCGGACATTTTGAGTTTGACTGTAGCTTGTGTTTCCTTGAATGCTATGGGAATTGCGCGATCGGGCCGATAAGTCCACTTGGCGCTAAAGTCGCGTCCGAGTACGAAGCTGCTGGTTTCACCCTTCGGGGTAACTCGCACGCGGTAGATACCGGACTCTGGCAACTGGCCCATCCACTGATTGTCTGATTTTTCAATAACCCCCATATTTTCACCATTGGGACTGTACAGTTCGGCTGTCAGTTGTCCCGCCCACAGGGAGAGAGTGAGCTCTCGCCCTTTGATGCCTTCAAAAATATAGGTGGTGGGTTGGTTGATGGTTTCTCGGATTTCGGAGGTTGACATTCGCTTGATCGGTTCGAGGTTGGGAACTGATTCAGAGGTAACGGGTTTGTTAAGGGTTTCTGTAATTTCCGAGGCAGCCATCAGCTCGCTCGGTGCAATTTTGGGGGCTACTGGGCTGGCAAATACTGATTTTGCCGTCATCATGAGTAGCATTCCAGTCAGTAAAATTAGTTTTTTCATGTCGCACTTCCGAGGGGGGGTAAGGAATTGTATATGGTTACTTGTGTTTGCCTGTTTTCACCGGATTAAATCTGGCGATCGCACAGAGGCTACAGGAGCATATAGGATACACGTAAATATCCCGTACTTGCACAAAACCTGCTGGTAGCAAATTGGCAGTGCGGGAGCTAAGTAGTAGCCTCAGTTTGTCGGGACATTTTAATGATACTCCTTACACATAATATCATCACAGAATATTAGTAATTTAGTCTAGGAAAATTAAAGCTTTTTCCGAGGATCTTGCTAAAGAAATGCCCACCCCCAAAAAACGCGGTGGCTGGGATTCTGGCTCTGCCTTGCTACTATAAAACGGCTAGCACCCCCACGGGGTGAGAGCCCCTAGTGTTACTTCATTTTTAACGATCGCCTAATTATCTAGGGCGCTGCGAACCCCACCTTACCATATTTGTAGCGTGTCAAACCATTTTTTGCGTAAGTTTTGATACGGTATGTTTGTAGGGCGGATTGAGTTATTATCTCGGATAAAAACGAGTTTATTACTACCAAATCCGCCCTTCCACACGAGGTTAATTTGTACTACGAAGCTGCCAGGATTTGCAGATAAGCTCTTACTGTTTTGGACAACCCCATTTCTAGCGCTTCCGCAATTAAAGCATGACCAATAGATACTTCTAGTATCTCAGGAATCGAGCAAAATTTAGCTAAGTTTTGCAAATTTAAATCATGTCCAGCATTCACCCCTAAACCTGCTGATTGAGCGGCTTGAGCTGCTAAGACATATTGTTGAAAAACAGATTCTACTCTACCTTCGCGAAAAGCAGTTGCGTAGGGTTCCGTATACAGTTCTACTCTGTCTGCTCCAACTTCTTTTGCTAGTGGCATGAGATCAGCATCTGCGTCCATAAACAAGCTGACTCTGATGCCGTTGTCTTTTAATTTTTCAATGATTGGTAAGAGCCGATCGCGATTTTCGGGAATATTCCAACCGCTATCGGATGTTAGCACGTCTGGAGCGTCCGGCACTAAGGTACACTGAGCCGGTTTTACGTCGCAAACTATATCCATAAATGGCGGCTGAAACGGATTTCCTTCTATGTTGAACTCAACGGTCAGCATTTTAGCTAATTCGTAAACATCGGCAGCTTTGATATGCCTTTCGTCGGGGCGGGGATGGACTGTAACGCCATGAGCTCCGGCAGCAATTACTGTTTTTGCGGCTTCCGTAACGCTGGGGATGCCGATGTTTCGAGAGTTTCTGAGGAGGGCAATTCTGTTGATGTTGACGCTGAGTTTTGTCATGGGATGTTAATCTTTAAGGTAGATGCTACTATATTAATCGCTTTCGGTACGAAATATTGAGCCTATTGGTGTACTGCTAGGGCATTGTCCGAGGAAAAATTAGCTTGTGCAAGCGGTAAAGTTTCTGCAAAAAAAGCCTCAGCTATTTGCTGTTTTACTGCCAAATCTTCAAGGTTGGCAATGCAGAAAAGCGGTGCGACGCGATCGACTATTTCGGGGGGGAAATCTCGGGTAAAATATTTTAGTTCAAAGTCGTATCTGTGGGGACGGTAAATCATGCCCAACAGTTCGACTAAGGGTAGAAGCGTCCAATTGTGATAGTTGCCGATCGCATCTACTAAATGTCCGCGATAAATCTCTTTTTTTACCAGAGGTTGCAGCAAATCAAAACGGATTTTAATTTCGTTGAATCGGGCTAGCATTTGGGAAAAATGCTTGTTTATATCTAAATGCTGCGGTACAATTAGATTAGCTTTGTCAAAGGCGATCGGGACTTGTCCGTGTCTCTCTATTTCGAGGAAATCGTTGCGGCTCCTGCGCCGAAAAACGGCGAAATCAATTAGCAAGAAGGGCGGGGTTTCTTTCATCCGCCAGAAGCACTGCGATTGACCGTGCCAAGCGGGTTCTGGAACTCTATATTTGAGTTCGATTTCGGCAATTGCTGCGAGGGCTTTTTCAACAATCTCAAATGTTTCTTCCACGCAGTTATCTTCAACCACAACCGCAATATCGAGGTCTGACCACTCGTCGGTGTATCCGTGGGCTGCTGAACCTCCTTGCCACAAAGCGAGAACAAAATCTAAAGGTTGTAAGGTAGAAACAATCTTTTCGAGAATGATTTGTCTCATGGAATCAAGCTATACTGTTTGTTTTCCCTGGCTTGCACAAGTTTAACAAACGATCGCGTGTTGAGATTGCTCCGCGACAGTTCTCCGAGGAGTTGCTAATGCTTCCGGTTGTGTACCGCTGCCAAAAATTACACGGGAAGCTGCAAGGGAAAGTGGCAATCTTTGGGAAAGTGCGATCGCCCGCGATTGAAAATCAGCCTTATATTGTCAGAATCAGAAACTTGCCCGCTGTCCGGTAACATGAGAAAGGATTAATTTTTAACAGCGCGGCATGGCTACTATTTGGGAACTCGACTTTTACAGCCGTCCAATCCTAGACGAGCGAGAGAAAAAAAAATGGGAAGTGTTGATCTGCGAAAGCCCGCTGAATGTAGGCGACAAGGCCGAGTCTCTGTTTCGCTACTCGCAATTCTGCTCCAGTTCTACCGTGAATTCCCTGTGGCTGGCGGGTGCAATTAAAGATGCGATCGCCGCAGCACCGAAACGCCCCGAAAAAATCCGCTTTTTCCGCCGTCAAATGGGGAACATGATTACTAAAGCCTGCGAGGACTTGGACATTCCCGCCGCCTGCAGCCGCCGCACCCTCGCCCTCAGCCTGTGGCTGGAAGAACGGATGCAAGAGGTTTATCCCGCCGAACCGGGCTATCAACCGGTTGTGAACCCGAGCGTTCAATTTATACCCGAAACGCCAGTTGCGCTGCCGGATGCTTTAATCGGCGAAAAATGGGCGTTTGTGAGTTTGCCGATCGCAGCTTTTGACGAAATGTCCGAGTGGGATATCGGATTTGGCGAAGCTTTCGGACTGCCGATGACACGCCTCGCCCCAGAAACGCAAATTCCGGGACTAATTATCTACTCGTCGAGAGCAGCAGCCCTGGCAGGTTGGATGTCGGGTTTGGAGTTGGCTTTTCTCAAATTTGAGAGCGGTCCACCCGCTAGGCTGGTATTAGATACGGGAGCTAACGATCGCTGGATTTTAGCTAATCTCAGAGACGCAGCAACTGAGAGAGAAGCGAAAGGATTTGAAGCCGCGAAAAACCAAGCAAAAAAAGTACATTTCTTAGCAATTCAGTCGAATCCAGAATCGGAATCTTTTGCAGGATTCTGGCTGCTGCACGAACTAACTATTTAGTCGCTCGCTTGGCAATAACTGATATCGGGCAGCATTCTCAATCAGATTTAAGCAACCGGGTTTTTTCAGGGAAAATCTCGGCTTTTAGAGCTGAACCGCAGCAAAAAAGTCGGTTTCTGACCCCAGCGAAAAACAGATACAGTGCCACGTACTCCTGTCGTGGAGATATCAAAATTTTAGATTCTAGTTCAAGTTCCCAGATTCATCTGTGGAGTAAATCTAAAACCTAAAATCTAAAAGCTAAAATCGACGCTAAGCGGTTGGCAAGATGCAAACAATCACAAATGCGTACAATCTTGCGATCGTGCATGGCACCAGTTTCCCCAAAGAATCTAAATGTATGCCCGCGATCCAAACCCATACCCAGTAAATCATTGCCAATTCTTTAATCGAAAATCGAAAATCGAAAATAGTATTACCGATCGCCCATTACCAACCACCGAGAACAATGACCAACCAGCAATCAGCAGAACAACTGTTAGAACTAGCCACCAAAGCAGGTGCAGAAGCTGCTGAGGTATTGGAATCGCAATCGCTGTCAAGGCCGGTCTTTTTTGAAGCAAACCGCCTCAAACAGCTAGAAACCGCCCAAGCAGAAGGCATTGCACTGCGGCTGTGGCGGGATGGGCGGCCGGGTTTGGCGGTGGCCTACGGGCCCGTGGAACTGCAAATTTTGGTGGACAGGGCGATCGCACTTTCGCAACTCAACGAACCGGAAACCATCGAACTCGGCACCGGTGAGAAAGTTGTTTATCCCGATCGCGGAGTGTCGGTGCCTGCCGAACAGCTAGTAAACTGGGGAAAAGAGGCGATCGCGATCGTCCGCGAAGCCTATCCCGAAAGCCTCTGCACCGCCGAACTCGACTGCGAAATCGAGAGCACCCGCTTGGTGAACACCAGAGGCTTGGATTCCAGTCACACGGACACCACCCTCAGCGGTTACTTATCAGCAGAATTAGTGCGGGGCGAAGATTTCCTCAACATTTGGGAAGGCGAAACCGAACGCGGCACCCTCGACTTAAACACCAGCGCCAGGCGGGTTTTGCAGCGTTTAGAATGGGCGAAAGATAATGTTGCTCCCGCCACTGGCCGCGTGCCGGTGCTGTTTACAGCCAAAGCCGCCGATTTGCTGTGGGGGACTGTCTGTGCGGCGTTGAACGGCAAACAGGTAATCGAAGGCGCTTCGCCTTGGAACGATCGATTAGGCCAACAAGTGACATCGCCGCTTGTCACCCTCTCCCAGCAGCCGGATATCGGGCCCTATAGCTGTCCTTTTGACGACGAAGGCACTCCCACTCGGGCGATCGTCTTTATCAACAGCGGAGTGTTGCAGCTATTTTATACCGATCGCACCACCGGTCGAGCCTTGGGCAGTGGCACCACCGGCAACGGATTTCGCCCGGGTTTGGGCAGCTATCCGACGCCGAGTTTGTTCAATGTTTTGATTAAACCAGGTTCGCTTTCGCTAATCGATTTAATCGCTCAATTAGACGACGGAATTGTAGTCGATCAAATGCTTGGCGGCAGTGCCGGAATTTCCGGCGATTTTTCAATTAACGTCGATCTCGGCTACCGAGTCAAAAAAGGTCAAATAGTCGGCAGAATCAAAGACACAATGGTAGCTGGCAACGTCTACAGCGTCCTCAAACAATTAGTAGAATTGGGAGGAGACTCAGAGTGGAACGGTTCTTGCCACACACCATCTGTAATTGTAGAAGGATTGTCCGTCATCGGCAAAAACTAAAGTCAGTTGGCAGTTGGCAGTTGGCAGTTGGCAGTTGTCCTTAATCATCAGTTAACAGTCAACCGTCCACAATTCCCTATTCCCCATTCCCCATTCCCCATTCCCCATTCCCCATTCCCCATTCCCAATCCCTACACACAATATGCGTATTTGTTTTATCGGCGATTCTTTTGTAAACGGTACTTGCGATCCAAAATGTCTCGGTTGGACAGGACGGATTTGCGCGGCCGCTTGCGGACAAGGACACGATATTACCTACTACAATTTAGGAATAAGGGGAGAAACAAGTGCCGATATAGAAACTCGCTGGTTCAGCGAAGTTTCTTGCCGCTTACCTCACTACGGCGACGGCAGAATAGTATTTTCTTTTGGCGTCAACGACACTTACCTAGAAAACGAAAAAATTCGCATTGAAGTTGAGAAATCAATTGAAAATGCGCGCTCTATTCTCACGTCAGCCAAAGAAATATTTCCAGTATTAATGGTAGGACCACCGCCAGTTATTGATGCCGATCGCACCAAGCGGATTGCCAACTTATCCGACCAGTTCTCCCAAGTTTGCAACGAGTTAAATGTGCCTTATCTAGATGTGTGCACCCCGCTGCAAAACTCGGAAATTTGGCATAAAGAACTTACCGAAAATGACGTTTCTCATCCCCGCGCTGCCGGTTACGCTGAATTGGCTAAAATAGTTCACAATTGGGACGGTTGGAAAGCGTGGTTTAAAAATATCAATATATCAGATCAAGAGACAGTAACGCTGTTCCGAGCCGTCGGCAAAAAAGAAATGGAACTGATTAAAGAAAGCGATTTTATGGCATTTCCGCCACGCTTATCCTTTCAGCCTACTTTTTATCCCGTAGTTCATAAAGCCTATGCCATACAAATCGCGCGCGATTGGAATACAAAAGATGCAGCATCGGGATATTTCGGCTATGTCACGCGCTTTCGGGTGGTGGCAGAATTCTTAAAAAAATATCCGGTTCAAAATGTGGGCAGTTCGATTCACCAAGAATATTGGATTCCGGCAGAAGAATTGGCTCAATTTAATCAAAACATTGTGGGAAAAATTGAAATTTTTGCTGAATATCAACCGTAGAATAGGAGGAAATCATGCTTTAATTCAATCGGTTTGAAGTGATAAATTTTGACTCGGCTACGGCACTCTGAACGCACATTCCGCCAGGGGGAACGCATCTTATTGAACACTGTTCATCAGTGGAGAGTATATTTTGAGATAAATTCACCCTTCTTAGAAGCTACAGACACACTTTGTAATGACTTTTGTAAGAAAATATGAACTGATTAATGGTGGTTTCTGCTTAATGCTAATTTTGACACAATAAAAATATTACAACCACTGTTTACAAGTTGTATAATAGTTATTAATGAGTTATTCGTGAGAATTTAGTTAAGTGCAACAGCGAGGATTTTAGTCAAATAGTCATCATCCCACTCGGCTCGAAGTCGCTTATTTCTTGCTTTAGTTTTTGAGGTTTTTTCTTGATCCAACAGATTGAGCGAGATGTGTCTAATAATAGCAAAGTTTTGCGGAGCATTATCTTTTCTAATCCGACAATCATCTTCGCCAAAACCCACATCTAATACCCAATGTAAAGAATTTTCAATTCCCCCATGGCTGCGGACTGATTCACCCATTTTTTGAGCATTAATTGGTAAACTACTAATGTAATAACGAGTTTCAATAGTTGTTTTTCCCTTTACTATTCTCACGGATTCTATCATACCTATACTCTGAAACTTCTCCCATCGATTGTCGGGATCGATCAGCTCTTTGATGTCACTTAACATGGTTGTGATGTCGGATTTGTGAGCGACCGTGATTATTCTCTTTATTTGTCGAATAAGCTGTATGTGTAAATCCCAAAAATCCTTGTCTAATTGCTTGTTTAAACAACTCTTCTACTCTGGCATACAGGCATGGTTGCTTCTTTTTTAAGGTGATTACATAATCTCCTTCTTGTTCGACAGTTGACTTCACAATTGACCTCGGACAGCCCATCGCATCAATGGTGACAATGCTTCCCTTTAATTATAATACTTTGAGTAAAGCCGGAATAGCTGTGATTTCTCTCTTATTTTTTATCAACCTTAACTTGTCCTAGAACTAATCTTTGACTGCTCGCCTAAGCACTGACTATACGAATTGCTTTTTGCTCTCCCCCCCACTCGTAAGAATGGCGAAGAGTTTTGCCATCAATTGCGATTACTTCTCCTGGATTGAAGCAACTAATAGATTGAATCCAACTCAAAAAACCTTTCTGAAATTGCTCCGGTTTTAGGCGAGAAAATACTCGCGCGATTGTGTCATGTGAAGGTATGCCATTCGGCAATTCTAAAATTTTATTTAACCATTCGTATTGAGCTGCGCCCGTAACTTTCGATATCCACCCATGTATCAGGATCGCAAACCACGGACAAATTGAGAGAGTGATAATATCAATTAATTTATGATGTTTCGTTCGCTCAATTCTTGGATTTTCTAAGTCGGAAAAATTGTCGATGATGGTGATTTTAGGTTTGAGTTTCATACAGGTAAACCCTAAGGAAATGTTTTGTAGTTACTCAATAATAATTCTCCAATATAGCACATTCTGTTAACATAAAGTTTAGATGCGCTCGCCCTGGGCATGAACAAGTAGAAGCTGGACATCATCGAGTGGAAAAAAGACAAGTCTGGACTGTTGATGTATCTGAGTTACCACCTCTGCATAATCAAGCATTATGAAGTGGATTAAAAACCGTTGTCATGATAGTTAGTGAACCACGGCTGTGGAAGAAAACCACGACTGAATCTCGTTTTTACGCTTAGTAGTTTAACCAGTAATGCTGAGACAATTGCTGGGGCTATCCGCAGTCATTGGGGAATTGAAAATAGCTTACATTGCACGCTTTATCTTACATTTGGTGAAGATAAAAGCCGGATTCGGAAACAGAACTCTCCCGATAATTTTGCACTTCTACGGCGCTTAGCTATAAATTTTTTGAAACAATAAAAAATTTCTAAACAAAGTCTAAAAATGAAACGATATCGAGCGGCAATGGACAATAATTATTTAGTTCACATTTTAAACTCTGCCAGTTAACACTCGAAATCTAATACTAATATCTTTAAAAAATTATCCTGCTTTAAGAAGTGCAGAAAATTTTAACGTTCAGGTTTGATCTGCTCAATTGGGGTTAAGATTAAGGATTTTAAGAAGTTTTTTTAGTTATTTAGGAATGCACAAGTTTACGTTTTTGTCAAATTAATTTAGATGCCTTTACCCTTGTATATTCAGAAGCTCTGTTAGAACTTTAGTACCCTTTTTGTGGTCATGACTATAATTCGCTTCCCAACTAAAAGTGACTATTTATAGTGAACAATGAAACTAGCTTAAATGTCAAGGCTGACAAGGACTTGATTGGCATTTTGACATATTTATTCAATTGATTTTACTGATTTAACGGTTCTCCAGAACTTACGGTGATATTTTTATCTAATTAGAGAAGCAAGCTAATACCCGTTCTCGAAAATTATCAA
>NZ_JAUBPR010000143.1:0-14482 GCF_036700845.1 Microcoleus sp. S13_C5 | reverse complement strand
GGCAATCGTTTGGGAGTTTTGTGTTTCCGAATCTATCTTCCTTTCCTTCTGCTTGAATATCTGCGGAATGTGGGTTATAAGAAGAGCGCTCGATTCTATGCAAAAGGCTGGGTGCACATGGCGCACCCAACAATCACTACTTTTAAGCTTGATATTTTTTCAGAAGAGCAACTTTTTCGGGGAAGATTTCGATCGCCATTTTGTCATCATAACGAGTCGCGAGCGATCGCCTCACCTCGCCCAAAAACAGCGGCTGCGACAGCCCAGGTTCAGGATGTACAACTGTACGAACCCGGATTGTCATGTAGTCTCTGCCCCGCCCAGAGCGCCCTGGAGAGTACAAATCCGCAGCCGCTTGCTGCATCGTTGCTTCTAATTGCGATTCGGTGATCGTAGGTGGCACAGTAACTACTGTTTGAGCGCCGCCAGTATCGTAAACTAAAGAATAGCGCACCGCACCCGGAATTTCTGTACGGGAAAACAGTCCCAAACCCAGACCAAATATACTCGCAGCAATTACTCCCATAAAGCTTGTCACTCCTACCAATCGGAAGCGAAAACCCCATTTGAAGATAAATGCTATAACTGTTAAAATAGCCAAAGCTACTGTCAGAATTCCCGCCCATTGGGCGTACATTAAGAGATTAGAATTTACGCTCATTTGATGATTTGTTGACTGTTGACTGTTGACTGTTGACTGTTGACTGTTGATATTAGTTACCGCTACCCGATGCCCAATGCCCTGTTTGGCCAATGCCCAATGATTAATTAAGCGTTTCGGGCCACAAGCAGATAAGTCATCATATCGCCTTTCCCCTTCACTGGAATCACGCCGCGCTCCTCAAAAACGTACTTACCCCGCAAGCGTTCGTAGGTAGCAACTGTCACCTGAATGCTGCCGGGGACGCCTTGAGATTCCATCCGGGAAGCTGTATTTACCGTATCTCCCCACAAATCGTAAGTAAATTTTTTAGTACCGATTACCCCAGCTTCTACCGGGCCTGTGTGGATGCCGATGCGAATGCTGAGCGGCTGACCTCCCTTGGTATGGATCTTAGTCATTGCTGCTTGAATTTCCAGCGCCATTTCCGCGATCGACTCGGCGTGGTCGTCGCTGGGCGTCGGCAAACCGCCAACCACCATATAAGCATCGCCGATCGTCTTAATTTTCTCAAGTCCGTAGCGCTCGGCCAACTCGTCAAAAGCCGAAAAAATCTCGTTGAGCAACTCCACCAATTGGGCCGGCGATAAATGAGCCGAAAGCTTGGTAAAACCGACCAAATCGGCAAACATCACTGTTACCTCAGCGAAACTGTCTGCGATCGTAATTTCCCCGTGTTTCAGGCGCTGCGCGATCGCCCTCGGTAAAATATTTAACAGCAAACGCTCGGACTTTTCCTTTTCCTGGGCCAACTCATGTAAATACGCCTGTTCCTTATCCCGCAGTCGCTTCTTTTCCAGACAAGCGCTAATCCGAGCCTTGAGCAATACCGGATTGAATGGTTTAGAAAGATAATCCTCCGCCCCCAACTCTATACACCGGACGATACTGTCGATATCGTCCACCGCCGAAATCATAATCACCGGGATATGGCGCAACTTCTCGTCCGCCTTCAGATTTTCCAGAACCTGATAGCCGTTCATTTGCGGCATCATAATGTCTAGGAGAACCAAATCAAAAGGATCGCTTCGCAACATTTCCAGAGCTTGGAGACCATCTTCAGCAACAGTCACCAGATGGCCTTGACGCTGAAGTCGGCGGGCCAGCAAATCGCGGTTTACCTCATTGTCGTCAACAACCAGCACGCTGCCCTCGTCACCTTTCATGTCATAGCCTCTTTCAGAAGCATTTCAATTTTACCCAAAAGTCGGGGAAACTCGACCGGTTTAGTGTCGTAGTCATTGCAGCCTGCAGCAAGACACTTTTCACGATCACCCGCCATTGCGTGAGCCGTCAGGGCAATCACCGGAATCCTGCTAGTTTCAGGAGCCGCCTTAATTTGCTGCGTTGCTTGCCACCCGTCTAGAACCGGCAAACTCATATCCATCAGAATCAAATCCGGTACTTTCGCGAGCGCCATCGACACTCCCTCAGCACCGTCAACAGCAATAAAGACCTCATGTCCCTTCCGAGCCAGACGCCGGGAAAGCATATCTCTGTTCATTTCGTTATCTTCGACCAACAGGATTTTAGCCATTGGTGTTCTCCTTGCCTTTCGAGTCGTACCTGCGATCGAACCTGTCATTGACTATAGAGCGAACATCGCGCAACAAACTATCGCAACTGTAGACTCCCTTTTGTAGCACCCGCTCGACGTAGCCGTTTAGCTGCTGGCTTTCGGCCGGTGTCAAGTTTTTCCCCGTGATCACAACAATCGGTATAGGATCTCCCGAATGGGATTTGCGAATTTCCCCGATCAACTCAAAACCATCCATTTCTGGCAACATTAAATCCAGTAATATCAGGTGCGGGCGAGCCACTTTTAGCCGATCGAGAGCAGCGCGTCCGCTGTCAGCTTCCGTTACTGCCCAGCCTTGTGTTTCTAGTACGCATCGCAGTATTTCGCGCGTGGCAACGTCGTCTTCCACAATTAGAATCTGACAGGTCAAATTGTTACTTGCAACGCCGTCTTGGTCGCGTCGGTACTTGTTCAACAAGGCAGCCAGCCGTTTGCCGTCCACTGGTTTGGTGAGGTAGTCCGAGGCACCCAATGCAAAGCCGAGGCTTTTGTTGCCCACAAAGGATAGCAGGATTACGGGAATTTCGGCAAGGTCAGGATCGGCCTTCAGCGCTGAGAGTACCGCCCAGCCGTCCATGCCGGGCATGATCACATCCAGGGTAATGGCGTCTGGCCGTAGTTGCTTAGCGAGCCGGAGAGCTTGCTCGCCGCCGCCGGCGACTTCTACGTGCAGTCCTTGGCGACTGAGGGTGCGCTGGATTAAATCCCGCGAGATCGGGTCGTCGTCAACTACCAGCACCGTGCCGACAGCGGGGGCGTCCGGAGGGCTAGTCCTGTCGTGGACTTTGTTGGGGATTTCCGGCTGTTTGATGGCTTTGGGCAAGAGCACGGTGAAAGTGGTGCCTGCGCCCAAGGTGCTGCTGACCTCAATGCTGCCGCCCATCATTTGACAGAAGCGCTGGCTGATTGCTAGTCCCAAACCGGTGCCACCGTACTCGCGGGTAGTCGAGGCATCAGCTTGGGTGAAAGGTTGGAAAACTCGCTCCAATTGCTCTTGTGTCATGCCGATGCCGGTGTCGGCGACGCGGAAACTTAAAAATTCGGAGTTGGAAATTAAAATTTGGGAAGATTCCTCTTGATTTTTCATTTTTAATTGTTCATTTTTAATTCTTTCCACTCCGATCGCAATTTTCCCGTTTTGTGTGAACTTGGCAGCATTGCTGAGCAAGTTAAGCAGCACTTGCCGCACTTTTGTCATGTCCGCGTGCATGGTGTCGAGGTTGTCTGGACAGTACACTTCTAGGGTATTACCGTTTTTCTCGACCAGCGGCCTGGCCGTGGCAACAGCACTTTCAATTAAGGTATGGATGTCGAAGGTTTCTAAGTACAGATCCATTCGACCTGCTTCAATTTTAGAGATATCTAGGATGTCGTCGATCATCGACAGCAGGTGTTTGCCGGCGCTGCAGATTTTTTCGAGGTCGGGGACGAAAGCTTCATCGCCCAATTCTTCGGCTTCTTCTTGGAGCATTTCGCTGTAGCCGATGATGGCATTGAGTGGCGTGCGAAGTTCGTGGCTCATGTTGGCGAGAAATGTGCTTTTTGCCCGGTTGGCTGATTCTGCTGCTTCTAGGGCCGACTGCAAGGCGGATTCTGCCTGTTTGCGATCGGTGATGTCTTGGGTTGTGCCTTCGTAGTACAAAACGCTGCCGCTTTCGTCGCATATGCTGCGGGCGTTTTCGGAAATCCAGATCGTGCTGCCGTCTCGGCGGTATACTTGGGATTCAAATTTTGACACTTGATGGCGCGCGCGCAATTGGGCCATAAACTCGGCGCGCCGATTCGGGTCAACGTAAAATTGGCGGTTGATATCTGTGAGTTCGGCTAGCATTTGGGCACAGGATTCGTAGCCGTAAATCTCGGCTAGTGCGCGATTGGCGCTGAGGTAGCGCCCGTCTGGGGTGGTCTGGAATATGCCTTCGACTGCGTTTTCAAAGATGTTGCGGTATTTTGTTTCGGATTGTCTCAAGGCTGCTTCTGCTCGCTTACGCTCTAGGGCATTGGCGAGCATTTCTCCTACCATTTTTAGCTGTGTGGATATTTCGGTTGCTCGACCTGCTGTTTGCTTTAAGCCATCGAATCCGAGAAATCCTACTAGGTTTTTACTAGAAATTAGGGGAATAATTATCAGTGATTGGATATTTATTAGCTGTTTTTGGGATTCTAAATTATTGAGGGAAGCGCCAATCGAGGGTATTGAGGCGGTTGCTGTTTGATTGACTGTTTTGGATGCGGAGTCTGTCTGGAATTCGGCTGGATTTTGACCAATAAAATAGGCAATTTCGGCGATTGCTGAGGGCAGGAGTTCGCCGATTTCTGCAATATAGAGGCATTCGGCGCGATCGAGTTTTTCTGCGATCCAAGGGATTTGTGCGATGTCTATTGGTTTGTCGGTGCTATCTTTGACTGCCGGAATACTTTCGCCGCACCACTCGTAGGTTTTGTGGGCGCGGGTTTTGTCTTCTGATAACAGGTAGATGTAACTGCGGTCAAACCCGCTCAATGTGGCTATCGCTTCCAGGGTTTGAGCGATGCCTTTGTCTATTTCTGATAAGGGCTGGCTGATGAAATGGGTTGACAAACGGGCAATCAACTGAGCGAATTCTATTTGATACTGCAAAGATTGTTCTACTTTTTTGAGTTCGGTAACGTCTCGAAAGCTCCAGACTCTACCGACTGTTTTCCCTTCGACTTTTGATGGCAACGAATTTAATTCAAAAATTTTTCCGTCTTTAAATTCTAATAATTCGCTGATTTGAGTATCTGAATCTGCCGACACTTTGATCACGTTTTGGAGAAATCTTTGCGGGTATTTTAATTGTTCCCTGTCGAAGGGGAATCCTGTTTTGAGCGTGTTTTTGAGTGTGCCGAAGGTCGCTCGGCTCAACTTTCCTTGGCTGGCGGACAAACCCCACATCTCTAGAAATTTCTGATTATAATTACATATATTGCCGTTTCTGTCAACCGCCAGAATTCCTGCATCTGTAGATTTTAGAACTGCTTGCAGTATCGAGAGCGATTGCTTGTGTTCTCTAATGTCACAAATGTCAAAAAACACCAAGACTGATATTTCGCTGCCCTCAACTGCCGGATGGAAAAAATAGGAAACTGGTAAAATTTTGCCGTCGCGACACAAAAACTCGTCGTCCCAATTGTTGCAAGGTTGACCGGAAGCGATCGCCTCTTGTAAATCTAGTGTAGGCGCGATCGTCCCATCTTCACTCTTGCTTGGCAACTGTTTCGGAGCCGTCAAAACTTGGGATTTGTTGCCTTTCTTTTGCTTCCCGATGCGCTCTAGCAGGGAAACGCCTGCAAGTTCCGACTCTCGCCATCCCAGCAAGCGTTGTGCTTCTGGATTCACCGAGATTACACAGCCCTTCGCGTCAAGGATACACAATCCCGCCCCCAAACTGTTGACACTCGCCCGCAGTCGAGCGAATTCTGAATCTGTTGGAGAGTCTTGAGGGGACTGCGGCAAGTCAGTTAAATCCTTTAACGCCACCGTCTCCGAGTTCAAGCAATCCTGCTGCTGAAGTTCTTGCTGACTCTGAGCTCCGTCATAGCTACAACTTACCTGCTCTAATAAAAGCTGCCACTGCTCAGCAGTGGGAGGGGGAGACTCGCCGACTAAACCGAGCTGTTCGAGTTGGCGCTGGAGGTGGGGGTGCATATTTTCTGGCACTTTGTAGGCAACTTTCTACAGTATATCTTTTTAATTAATAATATATATACGTAGGTATACGGTTAGGGGATAAAGTACGCGAGCGAAATCTCTAACAGGTTTTATTGAGAAGCCGAGGGCTCATCCCTGCTCTCCAAAATCTTTCAAACTGCGTTAATTATATTAATTCTCATAACTTTTAAGGGTTGTCCACAAACCAATGCTCTGAATGTCGGCAGCACGCTCAAAAATAATAATATCATCTTATCAAGTCAATACTCAGGAAAGTTTGGGTAACGATCCTACAAGCTTTACAGCGCAACGAGCCTAAAAATTTCCAATTAAATGCAAGCCCTGGGTGGAGCTGACCTTGATTTAATTATCCAAAGTCGATCAAAGTCAAGCGAGAATCAGCCATTGGGTCATAGAAAAGCTGTTCGGAGTATTAATCAAGGGAACTTACCCTCAAAAACTAGGTGGCAGCCAAAAAACGAGCAGGTACGCTTGTACTGGACAGGAAAAATTATTATTCCCATGGCAGCGGAAACGATTTCAGGACTTTTCGTATTTACTCATAAATTAATTAGGGTGATCTAACCCGTCCTAATCTTCTATCTCTCTAGCAATACTAAATTATTTGTGAATTTCTTACGGACTCCCAGCGGGGTCGGGGAGGGTTGGGGTGGGGTAAAAAAAATACGACTCATTTAAGATTACTTTATATTAGAAAAACCTAGTAAAAAAACGGAGTTTATAATGTGATAAATTATGGGCAAAATCTCCCTATATGCTAGCGAAATAATCTGCCTAGTGCGGAGGTAAATAAAATTTGCAGGCATCGAAAATAACTGTAAAAAAATATTATTGGTCAGACTTTGCGGTTGAGATTGAAAGGTCGGTGAAAATAGCTGGCAGCCGAATGATAAAGGTAGAACCTTTGTCCACCTCGCTGAATGCGGTAATGTCTCCGCCCATCATTTCGCAGAATTTCTTTGTAATCGTCAGCCCCAAACCAGTACCGCCGTACTTTTTAGTAGTTGAGGAATCGGCTTGGGTGAAAGGATCAAAAATTTTGGCTAACTGTTCGGGATTCATGCCAATGCCGGTATCTTTGACCGTAAAAATGATCCAATCTTGAGCGGAAGATAAGAGAGACAAGCTATTTTCAGCTTGGCCACCTTCTCTATACGCTCCAAGTTTTTTGCCTTTGTTTGCAGCGTCGGCGGGGATTTCGACGGATCGGGTAACGGCGAAGGTAATCGCGCCGGAGCAAGTAAATTTCGCGGCATTGCTGAGGAGGTTGAGCAGAGATTGCCGGAGTTTAGTCAAGTCGGTCTGCATCGAGCCAATATCCTCGGGGCATTGTATTTCTAGGATATTGCTATTTTTGTCTGCCGTCGGCTTGATCGTGGCAACTACTTCCTTAACCAGAGTAGAAATTGTGAAGGTTTCGAGGTCGAAGTCGATGCGCCCTGCTTCAATTTTGGTCAAGTCGAGAATATCTTTAATCAGCGCTAGTAGGTGCTGGCCGGCCGTGTTAATTCTCTGGAGGTCGTCGATGAACTCTTCAGCACCAAGGTCTCGGGCGTCTTCTTGCAGGATCTCGCTGTAGCCGATGATGGCGTTGAGGGGGGTTCTGAGTTCATGACTCATGTTAGCGAGAAAAATGCTTTTCGAGCGATTTGCAGCTTCGGCGGCTAATGCGGCCCGGCGGAATTCTTCGGAACGCAAGCGTTCGGTGATGTCGGTGGTCATGATTAAAACGCACTGAGTGCTGCCGAGGTGGATGAGTTCCACTGACACCAGCCAGTCGCGCACTTCGCCGGCTTTGGTGCGAATTTTGATTTCTTGGTTGCTGATGGAATTTTGTGATTGCAAAATCTGGGCGAGCCGCCCCCCGTCTTCTGAATTGACAAACATTCCTAATTCGTTGGGAGTGCGGCCGATAAATTCGTGCCGCAGCCAGCCTAATGAGCGCAAAAAGCTTTCGTTGGCATCAAGGAAGCATCCATCTGTGAGGGTGCAGATGCTGATCCCGACTGGGGAGGCGTGAAAGGCCTTGGAAAATCTTTCTTCTGAAGAACGCAGGGCGGCTTCGGCTTGCTTTCTGTCTGTGATGTCTTGGACGGTGCCGGTGATGTAGAGGGAGTTGACATCGGCTTGTTCGTAGACTGTGCGGTTGCTGCCGTCGGGGAGTATGAGCCTGTAGTCGATGCTGTAAGGCTGTTGCTGAAATAAAGCAGCTTCGATCGAGGTTCTGACTAATTCTCTGTCTTCAGGGTGCACGTATTTCAAGAAGGCTTCCAGGCTGGGTTCAAAAGTTCCCGGTTCCTGCCCGAGAATGCGGTAAATTTCCTCTGACCACCGCAATTGCTGGGCGTTGCGGTCTAAGTCCCAGTTACCTAGCTGGGCGATGCGTTGGGCGTTAGCGAGGCTGGCTTCGCTGGCGCGCAGGGAGACTTCTGCTTGGTGGCGTTCGGCGACGGTGGCAGCTAAGACTAAGCCGGTGACGGCGATGACGGCGATGAAGGCTTGCAGGGATAACAGTGCTTGGGGGATATTGCTGGCGTGTTTGAGGAAGGGGCCGCTGCCTCGGGCGATACCCCAGATGGCGAAGCCGCAGAGGATGAGGTTGGAGAGGGCGGTGTAGCGCTGACCGAATCGAAAAGCAGCCCAAACTACTAGGGGAAATGGTAAGTATTCGAGGGGATAGCGGGCGTAGGCGGCGCGGGTGCGGGAGCAAAAGACGAGCCAGCCGACTGCTAGTAACAGCAGCAGCCAAATCGCTCGTTCAGCTATCTGTTTGCGATGGGTGGGAACTTTGGGCAATTGTTGCCACGTCAGCAGCAGCGGGGCGACGAGCACAATTCCCATAGCGTCTCCCACCCACCAAGTCCCCCAAATCGTGCCAAAATCGCTCCAGCTAGATAAACCGGTCAGGCAGACGACGATGCTGCCGATGGTGGAGTTGATTAGAGTAGATCCCAAGGCTGCTAGTCCGACTATTCCTAAAACGTCTTTGAGCCGATCGAGCCCGGCGCTAAAGTTAATGCGCTGGAGTAGATAAGTTCCCGTCCACGCTTGCAGGGTTCTGGCGCCTGCCGAGATCAATGCCGTGCCGATATTGGCCGACGGTACGCTCATGCTGAACAGGAAACCTCCGATCGCGATTCCCGGCCACAGTTGTCGCCCAAACAGCAGCAGGGCGACTTGGGCAATTCCTGCTGCTGGCCACATCGGGTAAATTTCTGAACTGAGGGTGAGGGTGGAAATCGCGAATTGCGACGCCCAATAGTAGACCAGGGCGATCGCGCCTACTGCGAGGAAGTACCGCCAGGAATGTCCTTTGATTGCATTAAGGAACTTTGTCTGCATTGTCGTTTGGGGAAAAGGTGGACGGTTGTTGGGGTCTCAGTAGGCGGCACGGGACAGGCACAGGGTACAGAAAATGTTTCTATTAGGTGATAGTAGGTCATGGGTCGTAGGTAGTGGGAGAAGCTTTTGAGCTAACTTTTTGTGGTGCCGTTGAGGGAGCGGTTTTTTTGTTCGATCAAATCTGCCCATGAATTTCGGGAGTATGGCTTTTTTGTAAATATATCTCTAATGGCTAAGCAATTGGTTTGTAAATTTTTGGTTTTTGTTAAAAATTTATTACCGAGCGACAGCGGGTGTCTTTTTGTGCCGGGCGATCACAATACAATTCACCTAACATTTTGCACCGTGCTCAATAATACCTAAAATACCTAAAATACCTAAAATACCAATAGCAGCGACGTAAAATCTCTGCTCTTAGGTAAGTCTGGGGCAAGAAACATCGTTTCTGGTTATAAGTGCAGGCGGGAGTGATTTTCACTAGATTTTTCACCAATCAATCGAGGCTTCAAGTCTTTCATCGAATACAGTGAAGGCGGATAATTTACAGCTAACAAAAATATTTTTTCTTGTCTATTTCTCTTTGGCTGTTGCAATATCTAAGGTGAGTGTCAAACGCTCTTGAGATTCTTTAAGGGCATCTTGGGAGTTGCGGCCGAGAAGGGTTGCCTCTATGGCGCGACCGAGGTTTTCTGACAGGCGGGAGTAACCTGATATAATGGGTCGCGCTCTGGCGGAGTTCATTTGCTCTAAAAATACTTGCAAAACAGGGTTTTTTTCCACAAAGCTTTGATAAGCTTGGCTCTGTCTCGATTTTAAGTTAATGGGTAAATAACCTGTTCCCAATGCCCATGCTGTTTGGAATTCTTCACCTATAACGTATTCTAAGAATACTAGGGCTGCTCGCTCTCGTTCTGGCGAGGTTTTCATTAAAAATAGGTTTTCACCCCCTACGACGGCTGCGGGGCGTTTGAGGATCGGTAAAGGCATTGCTCCGTAGTCGATCGCGCTTTGCTGCAACTGTGCTAGCGTCCACGGCCCGGTGATTTGCATGGCGACTTTCCCGGCGATGAAGTTGTCGAGTTCATAACCGCGTTCGGGTGCTGACAATACTGCTGAACCTTCTTTTAACAAGTCGCTCCACAATTCTAAGGCGGCGTGAGAACCGGGATTATCTATTTGGGGTACAGGACTTTGAGGTATTTCGCCTTTGAGTTCGCCGCCTGCGCTGAACATGAATGGCAGCCAAGTAAATACTGTCCATTCTCCCTTGCCTAGGGGGAGCACTATGCCGTGTTGGTCTGTGCGGCCGTCTCCGTTGGTGTCTCGCGTGAGCGATCGGGCTGTTTGCTTTAATTGCGCCCAATTATGCGGCACTTTTTTGATTCCTGCTGCTGCAAATAAGCTGGGACGGTAAAAGATGGCGACGTTATTTGTCGCTAGGGGAACTGACCAAGTGTGTCCGCCGAGTTCCATTGACTCGAAAAGCGCCGGGTAGATTTCCGCTTTTCGGGGCGATTTGTCGAGCCAGTTTTCTAAGGGTTCAATTGCGTTTAGTTCTGCTAGTTTTCCTGAAATGGTAGCAGCATTCCACAGCAAATCCGGCGGTGCGTTTCCAACTATTGCTGTTAGTATTTTTGGCAGTTGTTGGTCGGGCTGGCCGATGTAAACTGGTTTGATGTGGATGTTGGGATGCGTTTTGTTGAATTTGTCTGTTAAGGTTTGAAATACGTCGCGATTTGGCGGAGGATTGATGCCGTGCCACAGTGTGAGTTCGATCGGTTCGCCGTTTTTGGATGCGGGTGTTGTGCTGTTTTGACAGCCGCTTAATATTAGCAGATTTAAGGTAAGTAAAATGCCGACAGCGAGTTTGAGTGGTCTTTTAATTGCTTTGGATAATTTGGATAATATCATTTTTTAGTTAGATTCAGGGAAGAAGACTTTTTTAACGGCAGATGAACGGGGATGGACGCGGATAGTTAGAGGTTGGTAAAACGAGCTAAATCTCGAAAATCTGCTGGTAGCTGATTTCTCTCTCCATCCGAGGTGTTTTGAAACAAAACGGTGAAAGCTCCGGCTCCTAGTCTATCTTGCGGCCACATCCGATAGCAAGGAATTGCTGTCAGGTGCGATCGATATTTTTCTAAATGAGGAACAGTGACTGGCCCAAAGTCGGGGAATTTGCTTAACAGCCATTCGCTGACTTGTTCATTTTCTGCAGTTGAATAAGTGCAGGTCATGTATGCAAGATAACCTTGCGGCGCTACAATTTTAGCAGAATTGGCTAAAATTCTTTTTTGGCGCTTGGCATTGCTGTTAATGGTGACATGATGAAAGCATCCGGGTGCTTTGTCTCCTTTTGCTAAGAGTGATTGACCAGTACAAGGAGCATCTACTATTACTAAATTAGCTGTTTGTGGCATCTTTTCGGCAAGTATTTTTGAATCCACGTTGGCAGCGGCGGATGGTTTAATTTGGCAGCGTCTTAAATTAGAGATCAGCATTCCCATGCGTTTGCCTATGACTTCGTTGCACAACAGCAATTCTGGCTTTAATGTTTTCCAGGCAAATATACTTTTTCCTCCGGGGGCAGCGCACATATCTAAGATTAGTTTGATTGGCTGGGGTATTGTTAACAATGTGGAGGCGGCAAAGATTGAGGAAAAGTCTAGACAGTAGTAATGTCCTGTTTGATGTAAGGAATGTTTTCCCGGCTGGGATTCTAAGGCTAGTCTATCTACAAAGTGCGGTTGCCAAGAGACGGGAATTTCGACAGTAAATGGGTTTTCTGTTTGTTTTGGTTGCAGCCACAATATGGCAGGATTAAAAGCTTGGGGATTGATAACAGCCTGAATAAATTTTTCTTGTTCGGCGGTGTCGGCAAATAAGCTGCGGCTGAGTTTCAGCAGGAGATTAGATGGGCTTTCCATGTTATGACAGATATGATAAGATTGAGATGATTACTAAAAACTCTAAATCCGATGATAATTCCTAGTGTAGAACAGTTAGATTTAACTTTGGAAGAATGGATGCAAAATCCTCCTGACGGGACGGAGTGGGCGGACGGTAAAGTTATAGTCAAACATCCTGTAGAATTTGTCAATGGAGAAGTAGTGGGGAAACCGGGAATGACTGCAAAGACTCGGCGCATTCAAGCTAGATTAGTACGATATTGGGGCATTTACATGGACTCAAGCGGCCAAGGGGGCGAGGTTTATGTGGAAGTCACTTGTCAAACTATGAAAAAAGGGCGAATACCCGATGTATCTTATATTACTCCTGAACTATTGGCGGAAGTTGGGGAGTTTTCAGTTTTGCCTCAGAGTTTTCCGCTGCTAGCTGAGATTGTTTCGCCTAGCGATTTTGCAGATGATGTTTTTGCTAAGGCACAGGAGTATTTAGAATCGGGATGTTTGGAAGTTTGGCTGCTGTTTCCTAAGAGTAGTTGGGTGTTAGTAATTACTAAAAGTCAGGTGGTTTTGTTCAAACCTGGTGAGGTGGCGACAACCCAGGTTGTTTTGGCAGGATTTAGGGTGGCGGTAGATGAATTAATGGCGTAGTTTTGTTGTTATTATTGTACGAAATAAGTAAAAATCTATGAAAATTGTCTTTTTTGGCACTCCCGATTTTGCTGTTCCTACTTTATCCAGTTTGCTAAGCCACCCAGAATTTGAGGTTGTGGGTGTGGTGACTCAGCCGGACAAACGCCGGGGAAGAGGGAATCAATTGATGCCTTCACCTGTAAAAGATGTGGCTTTAAATCACAGTCTCCAGGTTTGGCAGCCGCGCCGAATTAAGAAGGATGCGGAAACGCTTGCTAAGTTGCGGGAAGCGGAGACCGATGTTTTTGTAGTGGTGGCTTACGGTCAAATTCTTTCTCAAGAAATACTGGATATTCCTAGTTTGGCTTGCGTTAACGTTCACGGTTCAATTTTGCCGAAGTATCGCGGTGCGGCGCCGATTCAGCGCTGTCTTTTTGACGGGGAAAAGACAACAGGAATTACTACTATGCTGATGGATGCTGGCATGGATACTGGGGCGATGCTATTGAAGGCTTTTGCTGGTATTTCGCTGTTGGATAATGCGGATTCTTTGGCGGATAGGTTGGCGGAAGTCGGGGCGGATTTGTTGGTAGAAACTTTGGTGAAATTGAGAGACGGGAAGATTGAAGCTGTTGTTCAAGATGATGCTGAGGCGACTTATGCGCCGATGATTAAGAGTGCAGATTATGTGCTGGATTGGTCGAAAAGTGCGATCGCCCTTCACAATCAAGTTAGGGGCTTTTTCCCGGATTGCACGACGACTTTTCGTGGCAATTCTCTGAAGGTGATAGCTACTGTGCCCGTCGGGCCGGAATATTGGCTGCAAATGCCAGCGGATTTGAGAGTTTTGGAACGCGAATGGCCTGTTTTGGATCAGTTGTCGGGCGCAAATGGGGAAGTTGTCAAGGTTGTGAAGGGGTTGGGGGCGATCGTCCAAACCGGTGATGGTTTATTATTGTTGCGGGAGGTGCAGTTACCGGGAAAAAAGGTGCAGTCTGGGGTGGATTTTGCCAATGGCACTCGGTTGGCTGTAGGGGAAGTTTTTGGGAATGCGGGAGTTACAGATTAGATAGAACCTGGAAAGGTTTATTAGTTTGTTCCCATGTCTGAATAGATCTATAAAGTTTTGTCTCTCGGAAATGAGCAGACTCATAGGCAACCCTTAAATATTTTTCTAGTACATTTGGCTCGACTTCCTTAGAGTTACAGGAACCTAATGCTTTACAAAGTGCGATCGACAAAATATAAATCATATCGTGACCGCAACAAACGTGCCACATATCTTGAGTATCTGTTTTTAAGTTCTCCATATTTGCTCTAATTTCTTGCTCGTCAAGTCCAGGCTTTTGAGAGTGGTTTTTCACAGTTTGAATCAACTTCGATTCATTTAATATTAATGTGCGATCGTCCACAAATTTATTAAAAGCTAAATCTTCAAATTTTAAACAATAATTAAACTTTAGCGAAGCCCATCGCAAATAACCAAGAATTTTGGCACTCTGCAATAAAGTCTGGCGGATATCTTGAGCAAAACGCTCAATTTTTTCTGTTGAACCGTGTTCCCTAAGCACCTTTTCCAGTGCTGGCGACTTCGTAGAAGTTCACGGGGTTAGCGTGGCACAAGAGAAGGAGGAATCCGACCAGAACGAGTACTCAAGACAGATTCA
>NZ_JAUBPR010000142.1:0-14514 GCF_036700845.1 Microcoleus sp. S13_C5 | reverse complement strand
ACATTTTGAACTTCTATATTTTTCACTCCGTTTAAGTTAGTTATATTATACCTCATCTTTCTAAGAAATGCTATACCTGCTCCCATTCCGTCCGAATCTCCTGCTCAATTTCAGCTTGAAAGTCGAAGTAATAAGCCATTGCTGCATGAGCCTCTGACTGCATCAAATAAGGATGCTGGCGACACATTTCTTCCACTGACCAACCGTAAGCTAGATAATCCATCACAATCTGAGCAACCCGCACGCGGGGTATCCGCTGCAACCGTGCGGGTTGACCCGCTACTTTCTCGATATGAGGATAAATTAAAGCTGATGTCATTGCTTTTTGGATCTATCTCTACAGGAGCTTAGCATAAATAGTATTATAACAGTCAGCAAAAATGAAAAGAATTAAACAAAGCGATCGCCCTTTCATTCCCAAAAGCGATCGCCCTTGTGACAACACATTATAAGTGCGATCGCAGCAGCCTAAGCAACACCATAGCTCGTAAACTGCCTTGCATAGGGAGGCTGAAGCCCCAAAACAATATCCTCTCGTGCCACACCCATGAGCACTAACTCCTCAGCAATCAGTTCATCGGTTTGATTGCGTTGAATCCAGACTTTCCCATCTCTGATGTCTAAGTGGATCGGGCAACTATAAATCCGATTGTGACCGTCCCAACCTAAATCTACTATCTGATAATGGTCATGTTCTGTGTCTAATAATACCTGGATTTCAATGTCGTCATTGATAGGTTTAGTCTTGCTATATTCCATCAAAAAAGTGCGAACAATCTGCCGATATTTAGCTAATCTATCCATTCTACAATTTCCTCATTAGTAGGGTCGTATACTAACAACTTTAAATCGTACTCAGCTATCGCCGCTTGGGGCAAAGCACGAGAGAAAAATGAATTATAAGCAGCGATGGGAACTGCCAAATAGAGCGATCGATCTGGCTCCAAATTTCTGAGTGCTAGTCGATAATTCAAAAATTGACCCAGGGCTAGGTGGAAATCAAACATAGCTGATTCACTCAGAAAGCTTTTAACCTCCACCGCAATCTTCTGCACACCTCGCTCTGCAGCTAAAAGCTGTTCCGCCCCCAAGTCAATCCTAAGCCGATCGTCTTCGCTAAACTTTAGCTTCAGCGGATCGTGGGTAATTACCCAATTATCCTTCAGGAGAGCGGATTTCACAGACTCATGGAAAACATCCCTAGCGGACATAGACTTTACTCAAAGACCTAGTTTCCATTCTATCCAAACCCACGCACTTAAGAACTTAGCACTAATAGTATTATAATACTCCACCAAAATGCCAAGAATCAAATAAGCGCGATCGCCCTTTCATTCCCAAAAACCGATCGCCCTTTCATTCACCGCACCAAAAACGCCGCACACTCAACATGAGAAGTCTGAGGAAAGAAATCCGCAGGCTGCACTCGCGCTAACTTATAATCCCCATTTTCGCACAAAATCTTCAGGTCGCGAGCCAAAGTAGCAGGCTTGCAGCTAACATAAACAATGCGATTTGGTTTGATTTCCTTGATAGCTTCCAAAACCGCGCGATCGCACCCTTTCCTCGGCGGATCTAGCAGCACAATATCCGGTGTCAATCCCAAGGAAGGCAGCAAACTCTCTACAGTTCCCGCCTGAAACTCGACATTTCTCACGTCATTTAACTCAGCATTTAATTGGGCTTGTTCGATCGCCGCCGATTGCACTTCTAAACCTAGGGCTATTTTTACTTGTTTTGCCAGGAGTAAAGTAAAAGTACCAATGCCACAGTAAGCGTCAACCAAAACCTCGTTTCCCTGCAAATTCAATTCCCCTACCATCACCTCTAACAACGCTTCAGCCGCCTCTGTATTTACCTGAAAAAAAGTATCTGCTCTTAGCTGAAAATTCATCCCAGCAAATCTTTCTCGCAGATAAGAACGACCCGCAATGCAGCGAGTCTCCGCACCAAAAATCACATTAGTTTGAGCGGGGTTTATATTCAAACAAACACCTACCAGTTGAGGATATTGTTTCAGCCACTCTGATGCTTGCTCTTCGAGTCCCGGCAACTCTCCACTGCGAACTATTAAAGTTAGCAGCATCTCGCCGGTGCGCCGTCCGATCCGCAAGGACAAGTGACGCAATTCTCCTGTATGTTTCTTTTCGTCGTAGACTTGCCAATCCCGCCAGTGGATGTCTTCTTTGATTTCTTTTAACAAAGGATTGAGGCGCGGGTCTTGCACCGGACACTGATTGAGATTGACTAATTTGTGGGTGCTTTTTTGATAGTAACCTGCTTGGACTTGACCTGTTGCAGATATTGCCACGGGGTAAGTCGCTTTGTTGCGATATCCCAAAAATTGGGGAAATCCCTCGATTTTTCCCGTTAAAATTTCATCAACTTGCGGATTGCTAAATCCGCCAATCCGTTCTAAGGCTTGAATGATTTGATTTTGCTTGGCTGCAAGCTGATATTGATAATCTACATGCTGCCACTGACAGCCACCGCACTTGTCGGCGACAATGCAGTTAGCTCGGATGCGGTGTTCGGATGCTTCGAGAAGTGTGTCCAGCTTGCCTGTAGCATAGGTGGATTTGACTTGCACGAGGCGCACAACGACTCGATCGCCCGTCACGGTATCGGGCACAAACACTACTAACTCACCAAAACGACCAACTCCGTCGCCGGTGTCTGTCAAGTCGGTAATCTCTATCTCAATCAGTTGACCTTGCTGGCAAGGGTTTGCCAATTTCGTCGAGTTTGGGGTGGGGAATTTAGATTTGGTCACAAGTAGTCGTGGTAGGATTTAATATGGTAATGCAATATCGCTCTCTCTTTCCTGAGATAAGTCGTAGCGAAGAAGCGAGGCGTAAGCCATCGCACTCAAACTCAATTGCAGGCTGTCTTCCTGCTGCTGAACGTCTTGCTGCTAAAGCCAAGCTTCAACCGGGGAGTCAAGCTTGTCGCGAGTTGCCTCGATCCCGTCGGTGCGATCGGCTGTTGGGGCGATGTAGCAAAAACTCGTTAAACAGTCAAACTGTCTGCCGACATCAAAACTCTCACTCGCAATTTTTGAGTTTTTCCCCCAGTACCCTGGAACACAAGGAAACTGGCTTGAACATCAAGCATAACGCTTGGGGAGATTTACCCTCTACTTCTAGGATTGATAAATGTTAGGAGCAAGGCAAGTCTGCGAACCAAGAATCCCGTCGCCAACAGATGGGAATGTTTATTAATGTTATCCTCAAATTTGAATAACAATGAGCGTAGTTAGCCAATTTATTCTCCAAGCCGACGACGAACTTCGTTATCCCAGTACCGGCGAACTCCAAAGTATCAATGATTTCTTTAAAACCGGAGAACAGCGGGTGCGTATTGCTACTGCGCTGTCTGACAGTGAGAAGAAAATTGTTGAAGAAGCTAGTAAAAAACTCTGGAAAAAACGACCTGATTTTATCTCTCCTGGGGGCAATGCTTACGGCCAGCGCGAACGGGCTTTGTGTCTGCGCGACTACGGCTGGTACTTGCGCCTGATTACCTACGGTATCTTGGCGGGTGACAAGGAGCCGATCGAAAGCATCGGTTTGATTGGCGTTCGGGAAATGTATAATTCTCTCGGCGTTCCTGTTCCTGGCATGGTCGAAGCTATCCGCTGTTTGAAGGAAGCTTCTTTGGCTTTGCTCAATCAGGATGATGCTAAGGAAGCAGCTCCTTATTTTGATTATATCGCTCAGGCAATGTCTTAATTGCTTTGGTGATTGCTTTCATCAATGTGGCGGAGCATTCGCGGGTGATTTTTGGGGTGATTTTATCTCGCAATTGCTCGCAAATGTTTCGCTTCTGTTTTTTGGCAAGGAAATCTGCCTCATTTCTGCTAGGAAGCAATGCAGTTTAAGCTTTCCCAGATGTTGAGTTCGTCTTGTCTTTCAATGCACATTTGATTTAAAAAGTCAAGTGTTTTTGGGAGAAATTGTTTTTTGAATTTCCGGCTGTCGTAGTGAATGGATGTTTTGAGCTGCGAGAGTTCTCCAAGGGTGGGGCAGGTTTGGATATGATGGGCGATCGCATTTTGCCATTCTTCCAGCCTGCGGTAGCTGACAAACAGGCCGCCTCTATTCCGATGGTGGACGAAAACCACGAAAGCCCAAGATTCGACTCGCTTAATTTGATTTTGGCTGATTTTGAGCAGTTGGGCGATCGACCTGACGGTGATGCGGAGCTTTTTCGAGGGTTGGATGCGGCGAAACAGTGGTGTCATGGCTGAGTCACTCCTGAACTTGGGTGAGTTAGTTGGTGTTCGTCTTTGTATCTTACTATATCATATCATTCTACACGAATGCAGAAAAGTTGCAGTAATGTTTCTAAATGTGTAATGCTCAAACCCTGTGTGCTGCCTTGAGCAAGGCAAAAGTACAGCTAGCTTAAGAGTTAAATTGGATCTGTAAAATGCCGGGATTTCTTGACTTTAAGGCTGTCGTCGATCAGGAAAAACTGCGCCCTGTGCGATTTACGGATACGGGACGCGGTAGATTGGGCAAACTTCTGAAAGCAGCTAGAGAGATTCGGGGCTGGTCAATTATTGAAACAGAAATGGTCACAAAAGAATACGAGGCCGCTTTGTTTAGGACAGCCGGAGATCCTGTACCAAAAGATGTCGGTATTAGTAATGCTACTGTTAGTCGCTACGAACGCGGGAAGTTAGAAAGTTTGGATTGGCGATCGCTCAGTCTGTTATGCTTTGTCCTCAAGCCGATCGACCCGGTGACAGGCGAAGCCCTGGAACCGACAAATGCGCTTTATATCGCCTGCGAACATCCGCCGTACAATGACGCGAAGCTTTACGAGTAGTTGATTGCTGACATCTGAACTGATGCAACCAAATTCTTGAGATGGGGAGTTTTGAACCGCAGATATTAGCGGATGAACGCTGATGTCATTTTATCTTTGTTTATCTGCGGTGATTGATTACCGATCGCCCTTTTGTTTAGCAATTAAAGCTTTAGCTTGCTGCCACAGAAATTCTAACTCTTCTGGGGCATAATCCGACAAAGGTCGATCGCACGCAGCCTCTACCTTCGCAAACCGCTGCACGAAGCGATCGTTTGTTCCTTGCAAAGCAGCCGACGGATCTAAATCGTACCAGCGAGCTAATTGAATCAACACAAACATAATATCTCCTAATTCCGACTGCTGCGCTGCCTTATCCTCGTGTTTGAGAGCGTGTTCAAATTCTGCGATTTCTTCGTGAAATTTCTCCCAAACGCCGTCTACACTGTCCCAATCAAAACTCACTTCCGCAGCTTTTTGAGAGATTTTCATCCCGGCGGTTATCGGCGGCAAAGTGCTGGCATAACGGCTCATTTTTGATGCTAAAGTTGGCGGCTTTTCCGAAGTTGTGCCTTTTTCTGCTGCTTTGATTTTTTCCCAGTTTTCGTTGACTTCATCGACGCTGTTGAGTTCGACATCGCCGAAGACGTGGGGATGTCGCCGAATTAGTTTTTCTGTAATGCCCGCAGCGATTTCGGCGAAGGTAAATTGATTGGATTCGCTGGCAATTTGAGCTTGCAGAATTACCTGTAACAGTAAGTCGCCCAATTCTTCGACGATCGCATCTTTATCTCCTTTGCGAATCGCATCGGCGGTTTCATAAGCTTCTTCTATGATGTGAGGAACTAGAGTTTGGGGAGTTTGGGCTAAATCCCAAGGACATCCGCCGTCTGGCGATCGCAATTTCGCCACAACTTCTATAAGTTCTTTTAGTGCTGTGAGCGATCGGCTGTGGGAATTAGACATCGGAATTTACCTTTTAGATTTGCTAGATGTGCGACTGGGAGCTTTGATTTTTCGCCTCTTAATTGTCTTAGGAGGCCGCAACCCGCTCAATCCTTTTTTTTTGAATCTTTTGTAAGCCGAGCCTCCCCAATCGCTCAGATAGTGGCTCATAGCGCCCAATTCTAGACCGATGTAAACGGCTAAAATTTCGATGTGGTGTTCCCAGAGCGATCGCCCATAACTCAAAACCACATCCTGCCAATTCCCGCCGAAGTTCCCGACTTTTTCGGCAATTGCCAATCCCAACAATCCGAAAACCACGATCCAGATAGCGAGGTACAAGATTCGCAAAGCAGTGCCGATCAGAGGGCCGTGGGACAAAAAAGAGCGGTGGCGCAGGCTTTTTTGGTACGGAAGCCAAATCGGTTTGAACCATCCCCAGCGCTGATACTGGCAGGAGTAGATATCCAAGTCGGGGCCAAACATCAGCCCGCCGAATAAGAAACTGCCGGAAACGAGCAAAGTCAGGTTGCTGCTCTGAGTCTGGCCAAAGGTGAGGGCTGCCACCAAGGGCAAACTCCACAGGGTTATTTGATCGTGGGTGCGGCCAGAGGGCATTTAAAGTTTAGGATTTTTTTTACTTGATCTTTCTGAGTTACTGTGATATGATAAATCCCGGTGAGTGCAATTGGGTGATTAGCTCAGTGGTAGAGCGCCTGCTTTACACGCAGGATGCCGTAGGTTCAAATCCTACATTACCCATCGGACAACTCAATATCAACAGTTTCAGCCGTTTTTAGCCGTCAAGCCGAGAACGGCTGTTGCTGTTGAGGGTGGAATGTGGAATTGGGTGACGACTAAATTTAACATTCTGTGGCGGATGTCTCAAAAGTTGGCACCCAATGCTAGAAAATTAATTTATTGATTTTCTTTTTTAGAACCTTGTATATGAAGCCTAAAATAACCAGCCCGATCGCGTGGCAGCAAGCTGAACTGCTCATGCAGCCAGCGATGATCCGAGTGATCGACAACATCCGCAAACAATTAGAGGAGTCTGTCTGGACGGGTACTTATCAAGAAGTGCAGATTCCCATTCCGGGCTATCAACTAATTTTAGAGCTTCAAGGCGAGCAAAGATGTATCGATATTTGGGAACTTTGCTATCGAGTCTGCTTTCTCAACTACCAGCCCGCCCACACTCAACTGCAAAGCCAGGAAGTTGTAATTGATACTAGCTTAATTGAGGAGGACACTGGCGATGTAGATTGGAATCGTCTAGATGCCAAAGCCAGTCAATTAATACAAGAAATATTCGCCAATTTGGGCAAATAGTCAGTTGTCAGTTGACAGGAAAGCAGTAGTTAACAGTCAACACTAATCAGCCAACAGCCAACAGTTAACAGTCAACAAAATCTTATGATTCAAGAATTGCACGACATTCAAGCAGCGGCCGGTGCTACTTTTGCAGAGTTAACAACCAAAGAGATTGTGCCAGTCAGTTTTGGTAACGACGCAGAAGCGATCGCAGCAACTAAACAAGGTGCGGCTTTGTACGATCGCACTCACTGGGGACGCATTCAAATCTCAGACAGCGATCGACTGCGGTTCTTGCACAATCAAAGTACCAATAACTTCAATATACTCAAACCCGGTCAAGGTTGCGACACCGTTTTCGTCACATCCACCGCCCGGACGATCGACCTCGCCACCGCTTACGCTACAGAAGATGCCGTACTGTTGTTAGTTTCAGCCAACCGCCGCCGCCAATTGCTGGAATTGCTCGATCGCTATATTTTCCCAATGGATCGCGTCGAGTTAACAGATTTAACCGATACAACTGTTGCTTTCAGTTTCCTCGGCCTGGAAAGCACTCAACTACTAGAAAAAATCGGAGTTACCGAACTTGAAAATAAACCTTACGCTACTCACAAATTGATAAATTTTGCAGGTATGGACATCCGAGTTGCGGTTGGTAGCGGTTTAGCAACTCCCGGATACACGTTAATTGCACAAGCTTGCGATGCAGCCAACTTGTGGAAGGAATTAGTCAAAGCTGGGGCCGTACCGATGGGCGATCAAGTTTGGGAACAACTGCGAATCGAACAAGGACGCCCGGCCTCCGATTTTGAACTCACAGATGATTACAACCCCCTAGAAGCCCGCCTTTTACACACGATTACCTATGACAAAGGCTGCTACATCGGTCAAGAAACAATTGCCCGGTTGAACACCTACAAAGGAGTCAAACAGGAACTTTGGGGCCTACAGTTGAGCGGTGCGGTTGAACCCGGAACAGCAGTCACAATCGGAGAAGAAAAAGTCGGCAAACTCACCAGTTTTACGGAAACGGAATCCGGCTTTTTTGGTCTTGCTTACATCCGCACAAAAGCGGGCGGCGAAGGACTGAAAGTGCAACTCGGATCGGTGTCAGGGGAAGTAGTAAATGTACCTTTCTTGAGTTCGTAGTTGCGATCGGTCGCCTGTTGACGCCGCAGCGCCAAAAATTTTTTTGTTGAGGTTGATTTTGGAAGGATGCTAACACCATAAATTTGCCACAAGTCCTATCTTTAGATAGATTTGCAAACCAACAACCGAAATTATTCTGTATTACAGTCGTCACAGAAAAAATAGAGTTTTTCAATGAAAAAGTTTACATCGCGCTTAGTTACAACTTGCCTGCGAGTTGGAATAATCTTTGCTGTAGGAATAGCGCTTATTTTTAGCTCCGAATTGGAATTTTCGGGCAATAAAATGCAAGCGAACGCTACACATTTAACCCCAGAAGCTACGTCTTACGAAGTTGCCCGTCCCGATCGCCAGCCCACAAGCGATATCGAGAAGGGCGGAAATGATGCCGTTGACAATATCCGAGAAAAGCTGAATCTTGACCAACCGATCGCCCTCAGTACCAAAAGATTTATAGAATCGGTAAAAAATAACGTGGGCGAAGCAGTTACGCCGGCACGGGAAGCAGTAGAAAAAGCTACAGAGGGAGGTAGCAGCGATCGAGCCAACTAATTCAATCGCATCCAGTTTTCAAATATCAAATTCTTAGTCCCTCTCTGCTGGGACGAAAGTTTGTGTAGTAGCGATTTAAAGCCGAATCATGGAAGCGATAACGAACCCGGATTTGATGGTTCATATTGGGACTTCAGGTTGGAGTTACGACCACTGGGAAGGTGTGCTTTATCCCCACCAGCTACCGCCTCGCTCTAGGCTCGATCGCTACATCCAACACTATCAAACCGTCGAAGTTAATAGCACCTACTACCGCTGGCCACCAAACACTACCTTTGCTAGCTGGCGAGAGCGCCTCCCCCAAGGATTTCTGATGACCGTAAAAGCGCCCCGTGGTCTAACGCACTCCAAGCGTCTTTACTCGCCAGAAAAGTGGTTGGAACGCATGAGTGAGGGACTTCAATGTCTGGGCGATCGACTGGGTATTCTGCTCGTCCAGCTTCCTCCCCAGTTCGGCTGCGATTTGGCTCGCCTAGCCTACTTTCTAGAACAGGTGCCCTCCTGGATCAAAGTAGCTGTCGAATTCCGACACCCAAGCTGGCACACAGAAGAGGTATTTTCGCTGCTAGAACGCGAAGGAGCGGCTTACTGCGTGATGAGCGGCGCCCACCTTCCGTGTATCCTGCGCGCAACGGGTTCATTCGTCTATGTGCGCCTCCACGGCCCCGACCCCAACAATCTCTATGGCGGCTCCTACTCGGATGATGATTTGCATTGGTGGGCCGATCGCATCCACGAGTGGGAAAGTCAAGGGCGACCTGTGTTCGTCTACTTTAACAACGACGGAGAGGGAAATGCCGTTCGCAACGCTTCAAAGCTGAAAACCTTTGTGGAGAACGGTACTTCCTGACAGACGCTAATTGAGACCGTTCCCATTCTTTTGGGCGCATTCAAAAACGCTCTGCAGTTCCCTGAAGCTGAATTAGAAATCGGAGATGGCGTTCGTCTACGTTTTTGTTTGACGATCGCACTCACCCCGAACCGACACATCCAACTCAACATCACCCAGCACAAGCCGATCGCATGCAGCTCAACATCACGCTTGCACTCTTGCTTCCATTTCAAACAAATCCCGCAGAGTGCGCTTGACATTGGGAAACACGAAATACTCTGCCAGTTTCTCGATGCGATAATTAAACGCTTTGTAGCGGTGTTTGAAGTACAGTTCCACCTTCCCTCGGTTCCAACAATCCCAGCATGTTGGCGGCAACATCTGAGTAATGTGCTCTGACATCCCGCTGCACTTCCGCTATCCCTTCCTCAATTAGTCGAGTCGTAATTCCAATTTTAGAGAATGAGTGAGGAAACTTTAAAAATTTATCGACAGACTGAAACCGACTTGCAATCTGTATCAGCCATCTGCTACAGACAGGAATTTTCAAGGCAAGCGTTGTTTTTTGGACGCTTGCTACACAAACGCCAAACTCTAACTTAACTGCTTGTAGCGAAGTATACGCTTGATTGTGGTTATAAGTCCCTCTAAAGAATTATTTGTATATTCTCCTCAAGACAGATGATAGCAGCCACCAAAGTAAATAACATACAAAGTGTACAGAGCTATTAGCTAATCTAAAGGCATAACTTAAAAGTAGTCTATTTGCGCCTTGTAGGAAAGACATTCGACTTACGCACTTGCCCAAGCTAAACAAAGTGGCAGTATGTGGCGTACTCTTGTGCCTTACTTCAGGTTAATGACTACTTGATCTTTGATACTTAATTAAGTTTACCTGATTTCTTCTTTCTCTGTTCTACCTATCAGACCCTAATTACCCTGTTGTTATAAGTCCCTATAAAGAATTGTTTGTAGATTCTCCTGAATACGGAGGATAGCAGCGACCAAGGGAAATAACATCAAAGTCTACAGAGTTATTGGGGAATCTCAAGCCAGAATTAAAAGCACTCCATTTGCGCCTTATAGGACATACATTCGGCTTACGCACTTGCCAAAGTTGAACAAAGTTGCAGTAGGTCGCGTACCCTTGTGCCTTACTTCCGGTTAATGACCAATTGAGCTTTGATTCTTAATTAGGTTTACCTGATTTTTTCTTTCTCTGCTCTATCTGTCACACCCTAACTACCATCTGGTAATACGCTTCTTTGTAGATGGCACAAAGGATACCCGAAATTTTCGCAGTTTGAGACATTTGTGTTGCTTTTAGGTCATTGGGTATACCCAGACTGACCAATTTTCATTTTACCTTATCAAACTTATTTAAGAAGTCTCATGGTTAACTTACTCAGACCCCCCAGTGTTTCTTCAAGTTCTCGCTTCGGTACTGTAACTGGTTTATGGAGGCAACAGTCTCTTTACGACAGGAGGGCGCTTAAGACTGGTATCGTCCATTTCGGGCCAGGTCGTTTTTTTAGGGGGCACCTTGCCTACATAATACATAACTATCTTGCACAGAAGGGGTTCCAAGAGCAGAGATGGGGGATTTGTGGGGTTAGCCTCCAGAGTCAAGAGACCATTACTAGGTTGAAACCGCAGAGATTCCTTTACACTTTGACCAAACACTCTAGTTGCGCTCAAAATCGTGAGGAAGCTGAAGTTATCGGTTCTATCAGAGAAATAGTTAATGGTAGAGACAAGTGCCAGTATGTGCTTGAAAAGATGGCGTCTCCCTCTGTACACCTGGTGACTCTTACTATTACTCAAGGAGGCTACCATCTAGACAAGAATTTTAATCTCGACACAGCGAATGAAGACATCGCGCACGATCTGCAAAATCCTTCCACTCCAACAACTGCAATTGGCTTTATCGTAGAGGCGCTACGCCGACGACGCGATCGCTCAATGACCCCCTTCACCACACTTTCTTGCGATAACCTTCCAAGAAATGGGGAGATCCTGCAAAAAGCAGTGCTAGCTTACGCTGATCTGATCGATCCTCAGCTTGCAGAATACATCATGGATAACGCGACGTTCCCTAATTCAGTGGTAGACAGGATTGTGCCTCAAGAGCAAGAATCCGACTATAACTACCCCAGCCGACTGTTGCAAGTTCGCGATCGCGCACCCATTGTAACCGAACCATTTTGGCAGTTTGTCGTGGAAGACAAATTCACAGGCGATCGACCCAAATGGGAAGATACGGGGGTGATTATGACTAGCGACATCACTCCCTTTCTGTATATGAAGTCGAGATTCTTGAATGCAGTACACTCCTTCATAGCCTGTTTAGCTGTAAGAGCAGGTATAGAGTATATGCACGAGGCGATCGCCCTACCGGAATTCCAGTTGTTTATTCGGCTTCTCATGGACGATATCGCAGCAGCAACACCAGTGCCTCGCGAGATGTGTGAACAATATATGGAACAGGTGTTACTAAGGCTGAGTAACGAGGCTCTTCCTGATACTACTGAGAGAATCTCTTCAGAAACAGCGAGGAAAGTAGGCAAGTATATATTTCCGATACTTCAGGATGCTTATAGCCGAAAAGTCAGCATGAAGCGGATTATACTTCCTGTTGCGGCGTGGCTGCTTGCAGTCAGAGAAGAGGCGAGCGAGTCTGGTCAACCCTATCATGCCAAGGATACCCAAAGCGCAATTACAGCGATTCAAGAAGGCGCAGTTATTAGCGGGATTCTGGGATTGGAGAATTGCGAACAGACAGAGGTCGTAGATAATGAATGCCAACAAGCTTTGCGAGATCTCCAGACCCACGGACTATTGACTACGCTTAAAAATTACAGTGAGGGAGGTCTTTTAAATGAAACCGTTTCAGCATGATTTGGTGCTGCTTTTCGATCATGACGGAACTGTTGTTGACAGTGAAACCATAGCACTTAAGAGCGCATGGAGGCTGACAAATGAAGTGGCTCGTGAGTTCCCTGGCGCTCAACATTATGAGCTTGAGGACTTTGTTAAAAGCTTCGCCGGGAAACCATACAGGGAAATACTCAAAAAGCTATACCCTGATCCATTAACCAGTCTTAATGAGCGCGATATTGACAAGCTAGTGGCTGAAGAAGAAAAGAGAGCGATTGAACGGCTTACTATAGAGGCAAAAGCGACAGAAGGAACGCCCCAAGTGCTGTCTTCCCTACGCGACGACGGAGTTGAATATGCACTTGTAAGTAACAGCAGCTTACAGCGGCTGAGTGCTTGCCTTAGTTCTGCAGCCCTGACTGACTATTTCCCAAGCGAGCAGGTATTTAGCGCTCACGACTCTCTCCCCGTTCCGCGCCCCAAGCCGCTTCCTGACATCTACCTATATGCAGTGAAGTGTCTGGACGCAGAAGTTTCGGGTTGCGTGGCAGTTGAAGATTCTCTCAGTGGGGTAAGGGCTGCGGTTGCCGCTGGAATTGGGCAGATTATCGGTTATGTAGGGGGAACTCATATAAGCGAGGATGAACGAAGCAGCCGTGCAGATGCTCTTGAGTCGGCTGGTGCCCACCAAGTTATCGAGCGGATGGAGGATCTTATCGGTCTATTATCAGCAACCCCAGTCTAAATAAACAGGGCATGAGGCACTGAAATCTGATCGTTTTCCAACCCTCCGCACCTACAACTTCTTGAAGTACCGGGCGATTGGTAAATCAACCTGGTGCGATCGCTGTAAGGTTTTCCACAATGCCTCAATCTGTTCATAGGCAGTTTGCGGTGACAATTTAACTCCTGTTTCTCACCCGACGATAAAGCTGACTCGTTGAGAAAATTCCTGGAGATTAGCATTAAGAAACTCTCTCAAAATGGAAGGACAAATTTGAGAAGCATCGAATGATCAATTAATTGGCAATGGATAAACGCCAGCAACGACGATACCAAAGCAACGCGCAAGCCAACTTAATCATACCGAGATAGTTACAAGCTTTCTTGTCATAGCGCACTCAGATAGCTTTACACTTCGAGAGCCAACCCAGAGTGCGCTTTACAAGCCAACGCCTTGCAGGATAACGGTGCCCATCACCCGCCGCGACCATCTTTGATACTTGCAGATAACCTCTCGGCGGTCGGTGTGCATGGGTGTTGTTAGGTCGCTAAAGCCTTGAGATAACAGAACTGGTTAGGTCTGTTAGTAAAAGATGTTGGGTTGACGTAAAGAAACCTAACCTACAAGAGCGATTACTGGTGTTATGTGCGGTCACTGCTTATATTCATTGATGTCGGTATCCGTAACATAAATCACCACTGGACTTGTATCTTTCCCGTCGGTTGTTACGATCGCATCTCTGCACCCTATTGTTTCTTTGATCTTGGCATCGGCATCAGCCAGGGTTGCGCTCTCGGACAGGAAGATTACTATAGGCTGAGCTTTTTCTCCCTGTTCATGTCGCCAGTCAAGGTAGTTCTTTAGTGTTGGCGGTGGCGAGACTGGATCACCCCCTTGATCCCTCTGCGGATTTGAACCTTCAGGCTGAGACTGCACTAAAAACGCTGATGCATTGATCCTGTAGACCATGTTGACATATTTTTTGTCGGCGTCAACCACAATGACTCTATATCGATTTCTAGACTCTAGCTCGTTAACAACATCTTGCAATGGCTTGTTCATATCATCCTGACTGAAGACAAGATCGTTTGCGAGAGCCTTCAAGGGGATCTTTGCCAACGTGTTGTCTGGCAGCGGGGGTGCCGAAACAAGGCCACTGTTAAGTAGTCAAACAAAATTAATTACACAAACAACTAATATGATATAATAAAAAATATCAAGTTGTGTTTAAAGAAGTTTTATATGTTTTTACTTCGAGATATCAATCCACTTTCCTTGAAATTGCTAAACCGAATTTATCGCGAAA
>NZ_JAUBPR010000141.1:0-14885 GCF_036700845.1 Microcoleus sp. S13_C5 | reverse complement strand
TTGTGGATGAGCTCCATTGGCATCGTTGGTTTAGCATTAAACCTGCGCGCCTATGACTTCGTATCACAAGAATTACGTGCTGCTGAAGATCCTGAGTTTGAAACGTTCTACACTAAGAACATTCTGCTTAACGAAGGCATTCGTGCTTGGATGGCTCCGACAGACCAACCCCACGAAAACTTCATCTTCCCTGAAGAAGTTCTGCCTCGCGGTAACGCTCTGTAATCAGCGCGAAATATCAAAATTTCCAACATTTTAAAAGGGTAAGATAAAGCAGTTTAGGCTTTACCCTTAATGCTTAAAAAGCTCCCGCCACCAGGCAGGAGCTTTTTGTTTCCAGGAGTCGATCGAATTAGCGCCCTAAAAAAAGTGGATTTTGTACAACAACAAACTCTGCCTGCAGCTAGAACAACTCGTGTCTCTATATCTGGTGAACTCTCCATCTGGCAAGAAATCGAGCCGCCTTTCCCCGCAGCCAGAGTTGCCATGCGCCTAATAACCGCACAGCCCGGATGCTGAAGAAAATATAGGCAGATGGCTGAAACTGCGATCGTCCGCTTGCTGTAGAGAGCGATCAGAGACATTGCAGCAGCAATTTGCCCTCATCTTACAAAAATCTCAATTTGCATCCCCCCACTTCTAATTCTTGTGTTATTCTAATAATTGTGAATACTAGAATGATACTCAGAACGCAAGTTCTTCTGGTAACGCTGGCAATGGCTAGCGCACAAATCATCACCTTAAATCTTGTATTTAGGTGATGTGCGTTCCAATATTAAGCCATTTAGCTAAACCTGGAGGTGATGCCCATGATAGAAAGTAGTAAACGCATGGGTCATCAGATTGGAAACTACCGGCTGTGCGCCGGGGCCGCTCACTAGCAGTCAGCCGTCGTCTCCAACGGGAAACGACTTCCACGGGGAACCAGGCTGAGCTAGGGATTCTCCCGGCAGTCAGGTTCTAATCTGAAGACCCGCTAGACCGCTCTCACCTCAAATAGTGTTAAATCTTGAGTATTAAAACTTGAGGCTCAACACTATTGGTGAGAGCGGATAGTTTTTGGTCAGGGTTTCTACAGGTGGGCAGTGAATCTGCCATTGCTACTCCCAAAGAAAAAAAATTATGGCTGAGCTAATTAACCATACTGAAATTCAAGAGCGCGCCAGTCAATTGTCAGGCTGGACGGTTGAAGGTAAACAACTTCGCTGTACCCGTTTATTTAAAGATTTTATCGAAGCGATCGCCTTTGTGAATAAGTTGGTCGCCCCCTCAGAAGCCGCAGCACATCACCCCGATATAGAAATTTCCTACAACAAAGTTACACTTAACTTGACAACTCACGATGCCGGAGGCTTAACTGAGAAAGACTTTGCGCTAGCCCAAGAGATTTCTACGCTAGATTAAAAGAGTGCCCGCTGGCCCAACAAGAGCCACTGCATCTCGCGACAGTCCCCCCTAGAGAAAAGCTCGCAAATAAAAAATCGACTTGGGGTTAGAATCGGGTGCTAAAAAGTCGAGAGGCCAAACGTTCAATGTATAAAAGGCTATTCCCCATCATCCGACCATGATCGTATTTGAAAAGCCAGAGTTCAAGAACGAGTCTGCTGCCGAAAAAACCGATCTGATAGAAAAGCTTTTAGATATTGGCGCGGCTCTGTCGAGCGCCCAAGATTTGGGCGACTTGTTAAACTTAATTTTATCCAAAAGTAGGGAAATTACTTACAGCGATGCTGGCAGCGTTTACTTAGTAGATCACAGCGACGAAAAATCTAAGCTGCTGTTCAAGGTAGCCCAAAACGCTTCTAAACCGAGACTGTCGTTTAAAGAGTTTGCCCTGCCACTGACAGACAAAAGCTTGGCGGGATACGTGGCAATTACAGGTCAAAGTTTGAACCTGTCTGATGCCTACGACTTACCCCCGGGCGTACCCTATCGGCTAGATACCAGTTTTGACAGGGATATTGATTACCGCACTTGCTCGGTAATGGTACTGCCGATGCAAAACCGACAGGGTGAGACAATAGGTGTATTGCAACTGATCAACCGCAAAACCAAGGCAGATACGGTGCTGACAGCAGACAATGCCTGGGCATCGACGCAGCAGTATTCAGAGTGGGAAGAAAGGATAGTTCGATCGCTCGCTTCTCAAGCAGCAATCTCGATCGAGCGCAATCAACTCCAAGACAGCATAGAACATTTGTTCGAGGGCTTCGTCAAAGCTTCGGTGCAAGTCATAGAAGCCAGAGACCCCTGTACCTACGGCCATTCAGAACGAGTAGCAGCCCTCACAGTACGCCTTTCAGAAGAAGTAAACACCGTCAGCAGCGGAGGACTGCGCTCTATTTACTTTAACAACCGCCAAATTCAAGAACTTCGCTACGCCGCCCTGCTGCACGATTTTGGCAAAATTGGAGTGCCCGAAGCAGTTTTGACCAAACAGAAAAAGCTCTACCCCGCACAGCTAGAAATCATTCGCCACCGCTTTGGCTTAGCTCAGCGGACGATGGAAATAGAATGCGTCCAGTCTAAATATAAATACTTGCTGGAGCATTCAGCCTACCGAAAACACCCGATCCAGGAGCCAGAGTGCGCTCAATGCCAGGAAATCGAACAGCTAGACACTAAGCTAGCAGAGGCGAAAACCAGATTAGCAGAATACTGGGAAGTGCTGCTAGAGGCAAACGAGCCTCACATTTTGGCAGCAGAACCCCTAGCTCAACTGCGAGAGATTTCTCGACAAACTTACAGAGATATAGATGGGGCAAAGAAACCCCTGCTAAACCCAGACGAGATCTTGCAATTGATGGTGTCAAGGGGCAACCTGACGCCGGAAGAACGATCTGCAATAGAATTTCACGTAACTCACACTTACGAGTTTCTGAAACAAATTCCTTGGACAAAGGATTTGAAAAATGTTCCAGACATTGCCTACGGACATCACGAAAAACTCGACGGCACAGGCTATCCGCGAGGTCTAAACAAGTCAGAAATTCCAATTCAAGCGCAATTGATGACGATCGCCGATATTTACGACGCCCTGACAGCAGGCGATCGCCCCTACAAGCGAGCTCTGCGAACAGAGGCTGCGATGAAAATTTTGCGACAAGAAGCAGCTCACAATAAAATCAACGCCGAGTTGTTAGAACTGTTCGATCACCGCCAAGTCTTTAGCGTTCTCGGACACAGCTTGGAGGTTAAAGTCGAATCAGCCTAGACGAGTCGGGCGTGCTGTGCTAAAAAGTAAATAGGCGATCGGGCGCTATCAAGTGTCAGCAGTAAAATCAATCCACAGCCCAAGCAGGGTCTGGTTTTGACGCCGTTGAGTACAGGTTAAAAAACAGGCTCTCTGGAGCCGTCAGTCACATCTATATACTCGGTCAGCCCGAAAGAATCAAAAGAAAAAGTGAATTTTAGGTCTCTTTTTAGAGTATGCTAGTTGAGCAACGACTGACCACATAGAAGACTAGAAAAGTTTCTCTGTAATCGGTGTGAGGATGAGAGTGAATATGTCGAAATTTTTGTGGAGTTACTTACTAATCAGCCCAGCAGTCTTAGGAGCTACCCTAGTAGTTTCTTCGAGCGCGATGGCAGCAGACGCTCAGCAGGCTGCTGATGCGCTCAATCCCCCTGCCGCCAAAGCTGAAACCGCTGAAACCTCCGAAGCGAAACTAAATGCTTTAGCTGCTGTTTCCGAAACAACTGCAGCCTCCGAGCCAGTAGAAGAAATTTCCCAAGCCGCTGGCAGCGAAACGCACGCAGCGATTGCAGATTCGGCCACGGCTGCCACTGAAAGTGCGATCGTCGGAGCCAACACAGCCCCTGCTGAGGCAAATCCCCAAGCAGCATTACAACCTACAAGTGAATCTTTAGCCGCCGCCGGGCCAACAGTCACTCAACCAGTAGAAAATTCTGCCCCGGCAGCCCAACTAGAAACTCCAGCCCCGGCAGCTACCGCTCTCCCAGAGCAAATCGGTGCAGCTCAGTTAGAAACTCCAGCCCCGGCAGTGGCAGAGTCGGCAGCACAAAGTTTGCCAAAACCGGCTGAATCTTTAGCCCAAACTGCCGCACCACAAGAGCAAAACCCAGCCGCCACATTAGAACAGCTCAACCAGTACACCAGCGAAGGTGCTGCCGGCGGCGAAACTGAAGGTCAAGTTACCTCCGTATCTCAACTTTCCGACGTGCGGCCCACAGACTGGGCCTTCCAAGCACTGCAATCCCTAGTCGAGCGCTACGGCTGTATTGCCGGTTATCCCGACGGCACATTCCGCGGCAACCGGGCAATGACTCGCTACGAATTCGCAGCCGGTTTAAATGCTTGCTTAGACAAGGTGAGCGAGCTAATTAGAGGTGGCACGGGCAACTTCGCTACCAGAGATGACTTGGCAGCCCTCCAACGGCTCCAAGAAGAATTTGCAGCGGAACTGGCAACCCTGCGCGGTCGCGTCGATGCTTTGGAAGCTCGGACAGCCGAACTCGAAGCCAACCAATTCTCAACTACTACCAAGCTGACTGGGGAAGCAATTTTTGCCCTCAGCGACGACTTTGGCGGCAAGGTTGGCTTGTTTGGTCAAGAGGGAAGAAGACTCGGCAGCGACAACAATGAAACCGTCTTCCAACAGCGGGTACGTCTCAATTTAAACACTAGCTTCACCGGCAGAGACTTGCTGCTGACAAGGCTTCAGGTCGGCAACGGTCGCAACTTCAACCTTGGTGCTACCAGCGAAGGCACTCAAACTTGGAACGTAGTCGGCAGAACCGACAACGTTGTTGCTCTAGACACCTTGCTATATAAGTTCCCCGTCGGTCAGCGACTGAACGTTACCCTTGCAGCCAACGCTGTGGTCTGGGACGACATTCTGCCGACTGTCAACCCTTACTTTGAAGACTTTGACGGTGGCAACGGAGCACTGAGCACCTTTGGACAGCGGAACCCGATTTATCGCTTGGGCGGTGGCTCAGGTATCGGCTTTGACTATGCTTTCGGTGGCAGGGGTTTGCTGGGTGGCGTGTTCGGCCCGACTTCTCTGTCCTTCGGCTACTTGGCATCAAATGCAGCCAATCCTAGCAAGGGTGCAGGCTTGACGAACGGCGACTACACGGCGATGGGTCAGTTGACTTTTACCCCCGGACGCAACTTGCAAGTTGCTTTCAACTACAACCACGGTTACTTTAGCAGAGGTAACTTTGGGTTTGACAATGGTTTATCGAATGGGCCAGACAGTCTCGGCGGTTTCACCGGTACCGGCGTGGCTAATTCTCTCAACGGTTTGAGCGAAGGCTTTGAGGGCTTCCGGGCTCGCAAAGTTGTCTCCAACTCCTACGGCGCTCAGGCTTCGTTGCGGCTCAACCCGAGGTTTATCCTTGGCGGCTGGGCTGGTTTAACCAATGCCCGCATTCTCGGCATCGGCGATGCGAGAATCTGGAACTACGCTGTTACCTTGGCTTTGCCCGATTTAGGAAAAGAAGGCAACTTGCTAGGGTTCGTGGTAGGTCGTGAGCCTTACTTGGATAAACTTGAAGCTCCGAGAAGTTTGCGGAGCTTCCGCAACGATAATTCGTATCACGTCGAAGGGTTCTACAAGTTTCAGCTATCGGACAACATTTCTGTTACTCCGGGCGTGATTTGGGTGACCAATCCCAATCAAAACGACCATAACGACGACATCATTATTGGTACTCTGAGAACTACTTTCACGTTCTAAGAGCGGGTTAGAGGAGGCAGGGCGGGTCATACCCTCTCTGCTGGCTTCTAGATGCGACGTTTAGCCCTGCCTGCTGCAGGGCTTTTTTGTGGGGGGACGAATTGGACGAGCAGAATCTATTAAAAATTAAAAATTATCAGTCATAGATGCAGAAACCCGGTTTCGGGAGGTAAGGCTGTGGTGGAAGGGGAGGGAGTCGAAACGAGAAACTGGGTTAGTTGGGTTCAGATGGCCGATCGCGTTCCAAGGATGAAGTCATGAAAGTCGCTCAAGTTCAGTGGAAAACCGGGGTATAATAAAAGGTAAAGTTTGGAGTTAGAATTTGGAACTCAACATTGATGAGAATTTTAACATCTGACTTCGGAGTTGATAATTCTGATATTTGAAGCAATTATGGTAGAACTCTCCTGTAAAAGCGAATACGCAATCTTAGCTTTGCTGGAGCTTGCCGATTGCTACGATGAAGGCGAGCCTCTGCAAATTCGCCAGATAGCGGCTCAGCAAAATATTCCCGATCGATATTTAGAGCAGTTGCTCGCTACCATGAGACGCTGCGGACTGATTCGCAGCCAGCGAGGAGCTAAGGGAGGTTATATCTTGGCGAGGGAACCCTGGAAAATTACACTCCTAGAAATTATCAATTGTCTCGAAGGCTCAGAGTTCGATCGCTCTGAAAAAGACTCGCCCGCTCAAACTGTAGAAAGTGCTGTGATTTGGGAAGTTTGGCAAGAAGCTCGATCGATTGCCAACTCAGTGTTGCAAAAATACACGCTACAGGATCTGTGCGAAAAGCGCAATGGCAGACGGCAGCTCGATATCATGTATTACATCTAGTTAAAATATTGCCAACTAGGAATTAACATTTACTTTCAACCACAAACTGACAAAGATTATGCGTATTGCTGGCGACATTACAGAATTGGTAGGGCGGACGCCCCTGGTGCAACTCAACCGCATTCCCCAAGCTGAAGGCTGCGTGGCTCGGATTGTGGTAAAACTCGAAGGCATGAATCCGGCAGCATCGGTGAAAGACCGCATCGGTGTCAATATGGTCAATCAAGCCGAGGCCGAAGGGCTGATTAGTCCAGGCAAAACGGTTTTAGTGGAACCGACTTCTGGCAATACCGGAATTGCTCTGGCAATGGTGGCCGCGGCTAAGGGCTACCAGTTGATTTTGACAATGCCGGATACGATGAGCACGGAACGTCGATCGATGCTGCGAGCTTACGGGGCCCAACTAGAACTGACTCCGGGAATTGAGGGCATGAGCGGCTGCATCCGCCGGGCTCAAGAGATTGTGGACAAAACTCCCAATGCGTATATGTTGCAGCAGTTTCGGAATCCCGCGAACCCGCAGGTTCACCGTTCGACAACGGCTGAGGAAATTTGGGAAGATACAGACGGCGAGGTGGATTTCCTGATTTCGGGAGTCGGCACTGGCGGTACGATTACGGGTGTGGCAGAGGTGATTAAGTCGCGGAAACCCGAGTTTAAGGCGATCGCCGTTGAGCCGGCTAATAGTCAGATACTGTCGGGCGGAAAGCCAGGGCCTCACAAAATTCAAGGTATCGGTGCTGGTTTTGTGCCACCGGTGCTGAATGTGGATTCGATCGACGAAATTATAGTTGTTACGGATGATGACGCGATCGCCTACGGCCGCCGCTTGGCCAGAGAAGAAGGACTTTTGTCCGGTATTTCCAGCGGTGCGGCACTATATGCGGCAGTGAAAGTCGGCAAGCGTCCCGAAAATGCAGGGAAATTGATTGTGATGATTCAGCCTAGCTTCGGCGAACGCTATCTGAGCACTCCCTTGTTCCAAGATCCAGAACTCAATCTGGCGATGGCCCTCAACTAGGTCAGGCTCTCACCCAAGTCGCAGAAACTGACAGCAGGGCGTACACTGTACGCCCTGCTTGGCTTGGCTTTTTAGCTTAAACAATTGCCCTAGATTGTAGCTGCATCGATCGCGATCGATGGTGAATTGGTCAAGGGGCTTGTTTTTGAACGAACCACTTTCGGCGCGTTAGCTTCGTGGCCGGTAAGCGCTCTTGTCGGGAAAGAAGCAGCTAACAATTGCTGGGAGGAGCGATCGATGAGTCCCCAATGTCGATCGGCTTACCACTTCCAAAGCCTCAATGTTTTTCTAAAATAGATTTATGATAAGTTGAAAACTGAGGTTTTTTACTGACAATTTTTGACATTTATATCAGATAAATACTTATAAAGTTAGCAAATAATGATATTTTTGTCAAGCAGTTTTTCACAGATTATCCATATTTCAAGGAAATAATACAGTGTCTTCCGTTATCAATCACTACAAAACCCTAAAGATTAGCCCAACCGCAACACAAGCCGAGATTAAACAAGCATACCGCCGTTTAGTCAAATTATTTCATCCAGACAGCCACAGCGACACAGCAGGTCACGAAGAGATTGTCCGCCTCAATGCAGCCTATGAAATATTAGGAGACGCCCAGCACAGACAATCTTACGATCGCCAATTTTCCGAGCAAACCGAACAGCAATCACCAGTCGCACCAAACGTCAGCCGCCAGCAAACGCAAACAGCACGGGACGCTGACGAACAAATGGAACAGTGGCTGATTAAAGTATACAAACCCCTCAATAAAATGCTCAATAGCATCTTGAAGCCGCTTAAAAAGGAAATAGATGAATTGTCCGCAGATCCATTTGATGACGAACTGATAGAAAAGTTTCAACTTTATATCGAAACCAGTCGCGAGTATCTCAAAAAAGCTCATAACTTTCTTACATCGATGCCCAATCCATCTAATGTAGCCGGAGTTGCGGCTCATCTCTACTACTGTATCAATCAAGTCGGAGACGGCATAGAAGAATTGTATTTATTTACCCTCAATTATGACGATCGCCACTTGCACACCGGTCAAGAACTGTTTAGAATTGCCGCTAGACTGCGGCGGGAAGCACAGGAGGAATTAAAAATTAAAATTTAAAAAAGCAGATTGTTCCCTCTTCCCTCTTCCTTCTTATTTCTTCCTGACATCCGTTACATCCGTTACATCCGAAGAAAGCGAATCCGTTGCCGAACTTCCTTTTTCGTGACATCCGTTACATCCGAAGAAAGCGAATCCGTTGCCGAACTTCCCCTTTCCTTCTTTCAAATTCCAAAAAGAACTTGAATTCGCTTGCGAATTTTAATAAAAGGAGTTTGTTCCAGAGAGTCGCCATCTAACAATCCCAAATCTCTCAAAGCTTGCTGGCGTTCCGACAATTTTTGAGCAATCTGATCGGCTAAATTGGGTTGTTCTCTTAAAAGTTTTTGCAAATCGTGACGTTCCACCACAAACAAAATTGCATCTTCGCTAGTTTTAACAGTCGCCGTTCTCGGAGTACCCAACAGCAAAGATATTTCCCCAAAAAACTCGCCCTCATGAAGGGTAGCAATATACTGATCGGCTTTTTGAGAAAGAACTTCTACAGTACCGGAAAGAATAATATAAAAAGAGTCGCCAGGGTCATTTTCTTTACATACCACCTGTCCCGCTGGAAACAGTTGTCGGTAGCCGTATTCAATTAACTGTCGAAGTTCTAAATCCGTACACTGTTCAAAATAAGTTACTCGTCGCAACAAATCTCGCAGCGTCCAATTATTAGGGGATTTAGGCGCTGGAGTTTTAGGTTCAGAAACGGTGGAATTAGATTTTAACTCGGTTGAATGTTTGGCATTCTGCGGAAAAACTTTGCCGTTGGAATTATCGTCTTTGTTAGGGTGAAAAATTTTAGTTAACTCTTGCGGGTTTCGCAGCCACAAATCCCGCTGGGGAAAGGGAATTTCTATATTTCGGTGGCGCAATTCGTAATCTATTAAAAAATTTACCGCGCTTTTAATAGCATCGCTTTCCTGTGGCTGATCAATCCAAACTAAAAGTTCAAAATTTAAAGCATTATCTCCAAAACCGCGAAACCATACTTTAGGAGAAGGATGGGATAAGACATTCGATTCCATCCGCGCCGCAATTAACAGCGCTTCCGTAACTATTACTGGGTCAGATCCGTAAGCAACGCCGATGGGGATGTGGAGGCGACATCTGGGATCTCTGTAACTCCAGTTTATAATATTAGTTTCGACAAACTTAATATTTGGTATTATCACAAACAGTCCGTCAATTGTTTTGATAATTGTCGAGCGAATAGAAATTGTTTCTACGGTTCCTAATAAATTGTCTATTTCAATGAAGTCTCCGACTCTAATTTGGTGTTCAAATAGCAGGGTGAGGCCGCTGATAAAGTTGCTGGCGAGATTTTGCAAGCCGAAGCCGAAACCAATGCCGACAACTCCAGCTAAGACGGTGAGAGAAGTGAGGTTAATGCCGGAACCTTGCAGGACAAATATACAGCCAATAGTGGCTAAAATATAGCTAATGATCGTAGAAATTGCTTCTCGACTGCCGCGATCTAATCCCATCCGAACTAGCAGGCTGCGCTTGATTCCTTCACTGATAATCTTAGCTATAATCAAGGCAAATATAGCTAAAACTATCAGTTGGACGATCGCACTGATAGACAGATGAGTGTCCCCGATATAGAATAGTGGGGTTGTCATCGCACCCGAGAAATGTTCAAAAAAGCGATCGGCTCCTGCAGTAATCGAATTCATTAATATTTGGTAAGGGGTAATTGGTGATTGATAATGGGTGATATTAATTCCGGTTGCACCGGAATTATTGTTGACTGTTGACTGTTAACTGTCAGTCGAAAAAGTGAATGATAGTTGAGTATTGTTGACTGTTGATTCGATTTTATTGTTGACTGTTGACTGTTGACTGTTAACTCTCAGTCGAAAAACTGAATGATAGTTGAGTATTGACTGTTGATTCGATGTTACGCCCGACGATGCTAGCGGAGTTGATAGGATTAGTTTTGAGCGCAACTGAACTGCCAACTGCTAACTATTGCAGAGCTTAGGCGAAAAACTCGAACTGTGGAGTGCCCTGTGTTGCAAAAAATGTCGATTCCCTACGCTTGGGGAACGCTTCGGGAACGGGATAGATCCGCACGCGCGTACTTTCTCAAAGGCTCGTAACTGATGGGTTAGCAACTGGTGGCGAGAAACTGTTTTGTAGCGGTATTTTCTGCCGGATATCTGTGTTGTGGCGTAAAATGGGCCCGGCGGCGTGATCGAACAGCGACGTGTTGCCAATATTTGGAAAATTGGTAGAAATTCATTTACAGCACCCTCAAATAATCGAAAAATTCCAGCAAAAATTAGTTTATCCTTAAGAAGCGAGTCCTTTACAGAACTTAACAAGCTTACCCTACTTGACTTTTATGCAGTGCATCATCAATCGTCGGGCACAGTTTTCGGCGAGTCACCGGTACTGGCTGCCGGAGTTAAGCGAAGCCGAGAACTTTGAGCGGTTTGGCCCAACTGCCCGCGCACCGGGACACGGACACAATTACGTCCTTTACGTTTCCATGATAGGCGAACTCGACGAGTACGGCATGGTGCTCAACCTGTCTGATGTCAAGCACGTCATCAAGCGGGAAGTTATCAAGGATCTCGATTTTTCCTTTCTCAACGAAGCGTGGCCGGAATTTGAGCAGACTCTGCCAACTACCGAAAACATAGCACGGCAAATTTGGCTGCGGCTAGCCCCTCATTTACCTGTGAGCAAAATTCAATTGTTTGAACATCCCGAACTTTGGGCTGAATATTTAGGAAACGGAATGGAAGCTTATTTAACTTTGTCCACTCATTTTAGCGCGGCCCATCGGTTGGCTCGTCCCGATTTGAGCTTTGAAGAAAACTCGGAAATTTACGGCAAATGTGCTCGTCCCAACGGCCACGGTCACAATTATCATTTAGAGGTGACTGTTAAAGGGGAAATTGATGCGCGGACTGGCATGATTGCTGATTTGGGAGCTTTGCAAAAAGCCGTGGACGATTATGTTGTTGAACCCTTCGATCACACTTTTTTAAATAAGGATATTGCTTATTTTGAGAAGGTTGTGCCGACTGCTGAGAATATTGCGGTTCGGATCGGGCAATTATTGCGATCGCCCGTGCGGGAATTGGGCGCCGAGTTGCACAAAATTAAGCTGATTGAAAGTCCGAATAATAGCTGTGAAATTTTTGGCGCTGATTTAGAAGAAGTGGCGGTTGAACATCAGCAGCCGGAAGCGGTTTTAGCTGGGGTTTAGAGCTAAAAATCGGGTCTGGTTCACCCGGATCTTTGGCTAATTGTGCCGATTGGTGAACCCGGCCCTACCAGCCTAATCATGATTCGGAGAGTTATTCAACCGGATTAGACGCGAGAATATATTTTTTCAAAAAAGTTCCACAGCCAGAATTATTGGCAGTTTTCCTGAAAAGTCAGGCTGCGCGCGTATTTTGGAGATAGTAAGTCAGCATTCCTCTAGTCAGCTATTCTAACTGCTGAGACTATGAGGTCGATCGCCCGATCGCTGACAACCAAGCACTAATTTCTCCTAAATGAGTTGACGTTTATGCGCGTCTCTAATCTAGCTCTCCTGACTCTGGCTGCCCTCGCATCCCACAATTTAACTGCTAATACTAGCGCCAATCCTGCTGCACCTCCTATTTCTCCTCAGACACCGCAGGCTAGCAACTTTGTTGATGCCGTAAATAATACTGAATCGGGTCGGGCTGAGTCAATTAGTGAGCCTGAGACGATCGCCCACGAACAATTTTCCCCAAATAGTACCACATCCCGTCGGGCTGAGCCAATTAGCGAGCCTGAGACGATCGCTCACGAACAATTTTCCCCGCGAATTGCTGTAAAATCGCCGACAGGTTTGCTGGTAGCGGCCGCTCAACCCGATTTATCTGCTACTGCAAAAACCAAGGCGAATACTCCTGCTGAATCCGGCGATGAACTAACAAAATCTTTACAAGAAACCTGGCTGGCTAAATTAATCGAAACCGGGGCTGAAAGCAATCCTCAAGTTCGCGAAGTTTTCGCTTTTATCTCCCCGTCTAGTGGCAGTGCTGAATCTGGATATGGTTTTAATAGTACCATAACTCTGCTCAATATTTTGCTAATTCTTGGTACGGTATTTCCACCTGTGACAATTGCATTTTTTTGGATGATGCGACGGCTGATAATCAAACAGTTGGTGGCTGATGCCAATAAACGATTGCATGGCATTGGTGTATTGGAATCCGAACTCATAAATTCTAGCCAACTGAATCAAAAGTTGAGGGATGAATTAGAAGCGCACATGGGTGCAGCTAAACAATCCCTTGATTTTTTAACTAGAGAAACTGAACTTTCCAAATCTTCCGTCGAGCAAATTGAGACTCTCAAATCTCAATTTCTCATGCACCTGCAAGTTTTGCTGAAAGAAGTTGACGAAAAAAAATATCAAATTGTTCAAGAAATTTCCCAAGTTCCCGCAGTGGTTGCTAAAGAAGCTCTCAAAATCGCACCTCAACCGGCCTTAAACAATTCCCAAAATTCGCAAACTGCACCCGCTAACGACGAAAAATTGATTGCTGACGATTATATCAAACAAGCCGAAGGGCTTTATTTTCAAGGCAATTATGATGAAGCATTAGTTTGCTTGGAAAAAGCTGTTTTAGCGAATAAATTTTTGAATGAGGCTTGGTATTGGCGCGGAAATGTGTTAGTAAAATTGCAGCGCCTGGAAGAAGCACTCGCCTGTTACGACCAAGCAATATTAATTAAACCGGATAACTACGAAGCATGGTATAATAAAGCGAGTTTGCTGGCCAAATTGCAGAAGTACGAAGAGGCGATCGTCTGTTATGAGCGAGCAAGTTCGAGCGAATCCCGAAAATACGCTTGTTGGCACAGTATAGCGGCTTTGTTGGGTCAATTGCAGCATTACGAAGAAGCGATCGCCAGTTACGATCGGGCCCTCGCTATCAAAGCAACCGACAGCGAAATTTGGCACAACCGAGGCGCGATGCTGGCCAAAGTACAGCAGTACGCAGCAGCAGTCGATTCTTACGATCGCGCTCTAGAGCTCAATCCCAAGAGATATGAAACTTGGTACAATCGAGGCAATATGCTGTGGAGACTGCTCCGCTACAGTGATGCTATTGATTCTTACGATCGGGCGATCGGCATCCGGCAAGACAAATACGAAGTTTGGTACAATAGAGCTGCTGTGCTCGGAAAAATGCAGCGATATCAAGAATCGATCGAATCCTACGACAAAGCAATAGCCCTTAAACCGCAGGATTTTGAAGTGTGGCACAACCGAGGCGTAGCTTTCGACAAACTATCGCAGCACGAAGCAGCAATTGCCTCTTACGAATCAGCAATTACCCTTAATTCGGAGTGTTACGAAGCTTGGTTTGCCAAAGGGGAATCTTTAGCAAAATTGCAGCGCCAGGAAGAAGCGATCGCAGCTTATGAGAAAGCGATTGCTATTAAGCCAGACTCCTACGATGCTTGGCGTCATGTGGGGATAGCTTTGTCAGAATTAAAGCGGTATGAGGAAGCAATGGCAGCTTACGATCGAGCTATTGCCATTAAACCAGACAATGCCGAAGCTTGGCGCGATCGCGGCGCACTTGTATCAGAATTAAAACAGGATACAGACAAAATTGACTCCGGGGAATCTGATATTACAAATGCCTCAGATAGCAAGGTGGAGCAACCTAAGTCAGCAGATTCGATGTAAGGACTGATTATTACATAGCACTTTTCAGTAAAGTCAGGTACGCCTGGGAATTGGAATGCGATCGGGGCGTAGCTCACTTACTTGAGAACGACTATATAAGTGTATCGAACGATTACAACAGAGTATTAGGATTTTAAGGGGGTAGTTAAATGAAGCCAAGTACCGCGCCGCCTGAGTCAGGTGGTGATTCCTCGAAGAAAGTCGCGATTATTGTAGTTCACGGTGTCTCAGATCAGCAACCTTATGATTCTGCCCGTAGCATCGCTAATCTTTTACTCCATACCAATAAAGAGCAGCCTCCACTCGATACCAATAAAGAGCAGCCTCAACCCACTACCAATGATAAGCAGTCTCTAATTCATGCCCAGGAGGAAGAGCCTCGATATTCTGCTTGGCATGAACAACTTATCGGAATTCCCGTTCGACGAATCCCTGTATGTAAACCAACTGATACCAATTTAATATGAAGCTGCATAGAATAGGGCTTCAAGAATAAAATTGTAAGATGACAACGAACTAATTTGC
>NZ_JAUBPR010000274.1:0-1714 GCF_036700845.1 Microcoleus sp. S13_C5 | reverse complement strand
GTTGACTGCTGCCTAATTTTATTCTTTGATTTTGGGGGTGGTTTTTCGTCTTCTTTATACCCCTGAACGCTTACGATTGAGATTTGCGTTTTCTGGGCATTTTTATTTCTCCTTTTGTTTTAAGTCATTAATTTTAGATATCCATTCATCTTTCATCTCCTGGAAAATATCAGGAGTTTTACCACCTTCTGAATTTTTAGTTGTACGCTCCCTAATGCGTACCGGAATCGTATGCTTCACACTCTCATAAGTACCCGAAAGCAAACAAGTACCGCGTGGCATTTTGGGTAGGGCACGTAACATTTCTTCAGAGGCATCTGACTTTACGCCCCGAATGGCATCAAGTTGATCTGGTTCCAACGCAAACACCAGTCTTGTATTACACTGACGGATAATGCTTCTATCAATGTCAATAGGGCTTTGTGTCATTAATACCATGCAAATGCCGTGATGTCTTCCAATTCGTACACCTTCCCGTATTATTTGTTTGCAAGGGCTACCCTCACCTTGTGGTACAAACAAATGAGCTTCATCCACAACCGCCACATAAGGTGGAATATGACCCCGGATGCGTAAGTTTTGAAGTTCCCTCAAGACTGCTGTTGCTATAGATTGAAGCTGTATAGATGTTAATTTTTTACAATTTATTGCCAGACAAGGATACATAAGTTTTCGCCAGTCAGCTACCCCCTCGCCAAATATTTTGTAATTATTGAGAGTTTTTAACCTGCGTGTGACTGTATCTACTAATCGTGGCACATCACCAGGTTTACCTGATAGTGCTTCTGCTGAATCTGGGATTTTTGCTAAAACATCATCCAAGGTAAATTTTGCAATATCTCCATTGACTAGACGAGTTTGTAGTTCACCAAAAGCCCTTGTCACTACGTCACATTGAACTGAACTCTGTTTCATGGCTTCAGGAAGTAAATCTATCAATTCTGATTCAGTAAGTGATGAGATGCGAATGCTAAAATCTTTTCCTGGCTCAACAACTTTGCCATCCAATTTTTCAACTAACGACGAATACTCATCCTGCGTATCTATAAAAACAATTGGTAAATTCATCTTGATAATTTCTTCTGCAACTACACCCATTGCATAACTCTTACCACTGCCTGTAGTTCCACCTATAAAAAAATGCCGCTGAATCGCCTCACGCTTTAGAATAACTGCTGTTTTTGTGCCACTTACTGTTTCACCAATGTACAAACCTTTAGATGGATCTGTCTCCATACCCAAAATACGGACGGTTTCATCACTATCAGCAATAAAGACTTCTGCCCCCGAATTTGGTAAATTCTGTGGCGCTCTGATCTCTGTCTCTATAGGAGATATGCTCTCTGTCTCTTTAACAGTTTCATTGCTATCAGCAATAGATACTTCTGTACCCGAATTTGGTAAATTCTGTGGCGCTCTGATCTCTGTCTCTATAATCTCCTCAATCAAGTCAGCTTCGGCAATGCGAAATATCCTTGTGCTATCTTCCTCTTTAGGATAATTTCGTGACAGCCCCATGCTCTCAGTAACATTGATGCTTTCTGCGCTTTCATTAGAGTTGCTTTCATAAGCACTACGAATTCGACCATAAAGCATGGTCTTTTCTGCTCTTGATACAGGAATCCGAACAAGCATACCAGGGTAAGAGCATCTCAATCAGTCTTGACAAAAGGATTTGAGAAGAAGCATCATGTATTCATCATTCATTGCAGCC
>NZ_JAUBPR010000273.1:0-1715 GCF_036700845.1 Microcoleus sp. S13_C5 | reverse complement strand
AGAGGTACTGGAATAAAAACTAATCCTCCTATTTTTAAAATCTTAAAGCCTCCCAAGCCTTAAGTAAACCGTATTGGTTTATCACCCTCCCTGAATAAGTTGATTAATTGAAAGAATGAATCTCTTAAAAAAAAATTCAATTTAAAATTTTTATGTTGCCGATTATTGGCACAAAAAGTGACCATAAAGCCAGAAAAATTAGGCGCAAATAAATTTTGGGGGCTGGCATTTTTCAAGCATTCCCAGTGCAGCGAGTCAGATGGGCGGAATGTGCGCTAAAGAGTGCACAAAAACTCCCGCAGTTGGACACCGATCGCCTCCAGAGAAAAATGAGTTTCTACCCGAATGCGAGCACGCTTGCCCAACTCCCGCCCCCACGCCCGATCGTCCAAAAGCCGGCCGATCGCCCCTGCCAAAGCTGTTGCATCCTCACGAGGCACAACAATCCCGCCGTCAGCTTCGCCCCCCTCGAAAATATCCGGCACTCCAGGTGCGTCAGCAGCCACAACGGGCAACCCGCAAGCCATCGCCTCCAGGGGTGCCACCGGAAACCCCTCATGCCGAGAAGGCAAAGTATAAACGTCAGCCGCCGAGAGGTACTGCCGCATCAAAGCGCGATCGCGCACGTATTCATTAATCCAAACAATGCCCGGAAGCTGCATTTGAGCGAGCCGCTGGCTCAATTCCTGGGCGTCGCTACCAGTCCCCACCAGCAACAGCCGCAAATCTCGGCCCGGGCGATCGCTGCATACCCGCTGCCAAGCTTCCAGCAAAATATCTAACCCCTTGCGGCGGATGTCAATCCGCCCGTGACAGGCGACAATTTCAGCATTACTGGGAAAACCCAGCAGTTGTCTAGCTTCCTCGCGATCCATTGGCTTCCACAGCTCCACATCCAGGGGGTTAAAAATGCGAGCAATCTTGGCAGGAGGCACGCCATAGCGAGTTTGCACGCGCTGTACCTCGGTTTGCGAAGCAATAATTAAACCCGCGCTCGCTTTGAGGGCGAGCGGGCGCGACACGCCTTCCCAAGGACTAACCTGAAAATCGCCCCCCTGAAACGTGGCAAAGACAGGCAACTTCATCCACTGCCCCAAAAAGCTGCAAGCGTCGAAGCGCGGATACTCGTATTCTTGGCAGAGAATCGCTTGGCAGTTTTCTCGCCGCAGTTCGCCCGCCAGCAACCCCAACGGTGTCGCCAGATAAGGAGCCACGCTTTTCACCCCTGTTAACACTAGGCGGCGGACGCCTCGAACCTCTCCAAACATATCCTGAACTGTCCACCCTTGAGGGTTGACCATCTGGCGGCGAACAGCTTGGTAGAGTTGAGGTGCGGGTAGGGCGCAGATTGTTGCTCCTGTGCCTTTGTGGGTGTAGCGCACAGGTTCCGTTACGCTGCCGGAAATACAAAATAGGACTGTCCGCACCCCTGCTCGCCGCAGCGCTTCAATGTAGCCAAACATCCAGCCGCCCGTCATTTCGTTGCAGAAAGCTTCAAAGGAAACCCCGATGGTGTCTAAAAAATCTTCGATTAAATCGCCCCAGTGCAGGAGAGCGATCGTGGCTTCTGGTGGTCTACTCATTGTTTACTGTTTTTCTAATTTTATTGACTAACGAATTCTCATATCATGTCCGGTCGATTAACCGTGATTAAACTTTTGCCTCCGGCCACCAATAGAAATGAGTCAAACCACTGATTAACTGTTTGAGATTTA
>NZ_JAUBPR010000272.1:0-1715 GCF_036700845.1 Microcoleus sp. S13_C5 | reverse complement strand
CAACAAGCGGTTTTGCGTCAGCATGGCTGACACAACGCAGTCCGAACTTCTGTTTTTCAATGTAGCTTCAGTTATCATCTCGACAGAACGCTGTTGGCCAGCAGTTGTTGTTTGTAGCTTTTTATTCTAACTTCAACTTCAGTTCAGGGGCGACGGAACGCTATCGCTGCCGTCGCAAAGCCTTGAACGTTGCATGTAACTTTTGACACAACGCATTTGCTGCAGATCTTTTCCGAGCGACGAAACGCATCAGCTGCAAATTTTCAATCACCAGGCAGTCATTCATCGTTTTGTTCTTTGTGCTGCTTCAGTCTTACAACACCCAACGGTTGACAAACTCTTTCCTGGCGACACATCGCAATTGCGCAACAGTTCACGGGCTGACGCAACTCTGTTCGGCAAGTAAAGGTCGTTCAGGTGGACACAACGCAACTAACTCTAAAGCTACATGCAACAAGCGGTTTTGCGTCAGCATGGCTGACACAACGCAGTCCGAACTTCTGTTTTTCAATTGAGCTTCAGTTATCAGCTCGACAGAACGCTGTTGGCCAGCAGTTGTTGTTTGTGGCTTTTTGTTCTAACTTCAACTTCAGTTCAAGGGCGACGGAACGCTATCGCTGCCGTCGCAAAGCCGTGAACGTTGGCAGCCATAAAAGGACACGCACTTCAATGAGAAATTACAGTAATTGGCAAGACTATCTAAAGAATTTGCTGACCCAAAATGGACAGTTCAAACTTGTTGACACCACACAAAAGAATCAAACAACGTTAGAATTTTATAAGCAGCAATTTGGGGACAGAGAAACGCAAATTAAAGTAGGTTATTTAAGTGACGGACGACTTATCACATTAGACATAACAAATCCTAAAACACCAGGACACAACGCAGACCAAGTTGAATATTATTATGACGCCGACTTCGACGAAAGCAACAAATTTGGAGTTTCAAAAGTTGGACTAACATTCAATGAAGTGAATATTTCAGCAATAGAAAGGATTTTAAAGTCAGGATTAAGCGGAACAGAAAGCAAATATTTTTTAAACGATAAACTTCAATTTTCCAAAGTAACTAAACCAATTGGTGACGGTCAAGAACAAATGCCTTGGACGCATTATTTCTCTGACAAGAATTTTTGGATTAGGCTTTTAAAAAAGATTGTGAGACCAAACAAAGGGTATGTGGTAGAGGAGATTGACTTAAGAAAAATATTCGGTGGAGTGAAATAAACGGCTGCCAACAGGCGGTTTGGCAATATGGCGGGGCGACGAATATATTCTAAAACTCTTACTTCGCTATTCGGCTCCAGTTCCAGCCGACGAATAACACCAAGCGATACAATAGACAATGAACTTTTATTTATAAATTTAACAGTGGTTACAGGCTGACGATTTTCGAATACCGCCACATCGCCAAGCCGTGTCCGTTGCATGTAACTTTTGACACAACGCATTTGCTGCAGATCTTTTCCGAGCGACGAAACGCATCTACTGCAAATATTCAATCACCAGGCAGTCATTCATCGTTTTGTTCTTTGTGCTGCTTCAGTCTTACAACACCCAACCGTTGACAAACTCTTTCCTGGCGACACATCGCAATTGCGCAACAGTTCACGGGCTGACACAACACTGTTCGGCAACTAAAGGTCGTTCAGGTGGACACAACGCAACTAACTCTAAAGCTACATGCAACAAGCGGTTTTGCGTCAGCATGGCTG
>NZ_JAUBPR010000140.1:0-15178 GCF_036700845.1 Microcoleus sp. S13_C5 | reverse complement strand
GAAAATTTGAGCGGTGGCGGTCTAGCTTTTTTGCTTCAGACACTCACCTGAAAACTGAGTGCTTTTTTAAAAACTGGGATTTGAGGGGGTGAGGCTGGCACACAGAGAGCGGTCACAGCGCTGTGAGAGGGTGAGAGTCAGTTGATAGGGCTGTGAGAGCGCGGTGAGAGCGTGTTGAGAGCGATGAGAGCGAATTGAGAGCGGTCACAGCGCCGTGAATGCTGTCAGAGCGCCGTGAGGGTAGGAAAGCACTAGCAAATATGTCTTAAGTATTAAGACGTAAACGGTTTAAGTCCGTTAAAATTCATTCGTGTAAAAACTACAAATAAAAATTTTTATGTCTACTTACGATTCAAATTTAGACATTTTAAAACTCAATAATATAGATGAGACAGGTCATATTAATTACACTTTGAAATTCACTTGCAATGATGATGGTACTGCAACTTTAGAACATCCTAAGTGTGTAAATCGTAAAGTTGTTTTCGACCAAACTGTTGTCAATAATTATTTAAAACCAATAGAGGGAAAGCAAAAAGAGTATATTTTTGATTGTTTAGAAAAGGTTTGGTTAATCTGTCCTAAATTATTCGCCAATAGATATTCAGCAGATAATGTTATTAATTTGGTTAGTGGGGATATGATAGATGACGGTCAAAAAATAATTTGTACTAACCCTATTCATTTGACCCCTTAACCGTAGTAATCATTTGGATATTTAAGTCAAGATAAGTATATATCTTTATGTGGATGCAAGGGTTACAGGGCTTAGGCGGGGAAATGTGGCTTTCCCCGCCTAGAGCCTGTAAAGGGGTTTTAGGCTCTAACTCAGGAAATATGGATTTCCTGATGTATCAGAAATTAGTCAGCATCTGAAACTAAACCTCTCTCAGTTTTATCTTTCATAAAATCTCGCAGGGCTGTATTTTCTGTTGCTGTTGACTGATACCTATTAAGCCAATAAATCCACCATTCTGTAGCTTTGTGCGGTTGATTTTCGTTAAAGGTAACAGCTTTGAAATCGCTCTTTCTCTTCATAAAATTCACCATTTTTCTAAGCAATCAACGTCCCGCATATTTGCTCACCCTGTAAGAACGGTGTCACAGTCAAGGCAAAAGACACACTCATAATTGTGTCATCATGCTTACCGCTTGCAGCCTCTAACTTCGCACCAACACGGCGATAACTCAACATTTCTTCAATCAATACTGAGTTTTCAGGGTAGATAAATTGTCTCTTTTCTAAAGCTAAATTGAGTGTACCTACCATAGTTATTTTTGTGTCTCTAGTTGTTTTGATGTCGCGAAACTCAGTACCATAATGTGTTTTGCTCAGTTCCTCTAAATAAATCCTACCTACCCCGCCAGTTGTCTCAATCCCCACACAAACAGGTTGATAAAACTCAATCAATTTAGAGATTTGATATATGTGGGCTTGACTGGTTTCTTGCCGTCTTCTGTAGAGGTGAACAAGTGAATAAATATTGTTTCTCACATCGTACTTAACAACAGAAAATACTGTGTAATCACTTCCCATTGTGGAAGTGTCTAGACCGCAATAATACTCGATGTAAGGCTCTTTAAAGTCCTCATAAGCACCTGTCGCGTTCTCTCTAATCAGTTCGATGTTGAATACTGAAACAGCACTATCAACGAACTTTAAATCGTATTCTCTGAGGACTGTTTCTGTGTCTGTACCGTCCTGCTTTAAGCGGTAGTCGAGATAGTTAGGAATAGATTTATAAACCGGGTGTGCGCTCCAATGAACAATCAGTTTAAGCGTACCTTGTGCATCTTCAAACCAATACAGTCCCGGTACTTCATTGTATAAATCTCCGGCTGCTACACGGTTGCAAATTTCCTCTATATCTCTGCCTTCATTATCAGCATTAACTTTATCCCAGTACCATCCTGATTTGGCAGATGGTGTCGAGATAACCAGCTTTGTTATTGCATCCCCTGACATCGCAGAGGACGGGCTAGACGCTGCATAAATCTGTTCTATGTTCTCGCTGAATGCAGCCTCGTCAAACAAAAAATCCATCACTGAATCAATCGAGCGAGAGCCTTCAGGTGATGAATTTTTGTAATAGATATCGCCTAACCCTTTGAGTTTTAGATACCCTACGTTGTCATTGACGGGGGTGACATACTCACTCAATCCCATTAACATCTGTTTGGTGCGACGGCTGATGGCACTCACATCATTCTGATTTCTTAAGAAGGCGATCGCACTGTAAGCAGGGTTAAGTGATGCACGGTGTAAAAACTTTGAAGCAATAAGTTGTGTGAGTCCTAACTGTCTGGATTTAACACAAACTATGTTGTTGTATTCATCCATCAAATCAGAAATTATCTCCTGATAGCGATAGGGGTCGAATGGAACCATTGCCCCACCACTTCTAATTGTGGTGAGGCGTACAAATTCAACCCATTTCTTAGGGACTGTTTTCAAGTTTGAAGCCTGAAAATATTTACTGACTTGTGATTGATTAGGCTTGACTATAAACATTTTCGGCAGGGTGTAAATTGAGTGTTAATCCCATCGCTTCAACAGTCTTAATCGCTTGCTGTTGGTTCACCATCATCGAAATTGCCGAGGTCTTGTCAAGTGCATCGAGTGCTATTGAGTAATTTCTCATTGTGTCTTTCGGCATATCTGGCGCTACCCCATCAATGATTTTTTGTTGCGCTTGCATTGTGATTCGGGCTTGATTCAGAAACACTTTTAAGGTGATTTTCTGTAGCAGTTCGAGAGCGATTTCAGGGTTACTTAAATCAACCTTGTACTGTGAAAAGTCGATGTCAATTAAGTTATTAGGGACGGGTTCTAACTCTGTGTCGAACTGAGTTTCATTTTCGGGAAAGGGTATGCTAAAAGCTGAAAGGTGCATTCTGAGAACTTTTTCAGAAACCTTACAGCCTTTAGAGTTTAAGAACTTGAGGACGGCGACAGGTTCGATTTGATTCTGAATCATCTCGTTTATCTTGTCGCCTAGTCCTGCTTTACATACCTTACATCCGCATCCTATCGATTCCACAATGGTTAATTAGTTGTTGTTGTATTCCAATATTCTAGCAACTAATTCATCCATAGTTTTGCGGTAGTATTTCCCGTTGTGGGCGATGTTGTCAAACCCTCCCACAATACCCATCTGTTCAAGTTCAGCACTCTGTTCTTTGCACTTATCAGTGTATGCTTTCACTGTGGTGCTAGCCATGTTTTTGTTGTATAAACGCAGGTTAATTTTGTTAATTAACCCGTAGTTTGGTACGGCTAACTCTTCAACATTTTCACCGTTGAAAATTTGACGGTTATAGTGCATGATGGTTTCAACAATTTGAGCAACTTTAGCAGTCACGCTTTCTTTACTGGTTGACTCATCACTTGCAGATTGTAGACTGACAGGTTGTTGACTAACAGGTTGTTGACTAGCGGGTTGTTGAGTAGTGGGTTGTTGACGTAAACTATTTTCAGCTTTGTCAACAAACTTTTTGTTGACTGAAAGGTAGTCAATCAGTGCAAGAATTGCTTTTGTGATACTGCCTTTATTTTCAAGGAATTCAACATATTTCATGTTGTTTTCAAAGGTCATACCATCAAGAAACTCATCAAGGTTAAAGCCTTCATTATTTGTTGCAACGGGTGTCTCAATTACAGGTATGATTTCCATTTTTCCTAGCTCGTTAATGTTGAGGGGGATGTTGATGTTGATAGGGTTGATAAAGTTGTCTTCATCGTACTTGTTAACATATTTGAGAGTTTCACTGACACCCTCGTGTGCAAGAGCTAACTGAACATAAGTTAGAATTGCATTGCTGTTGAAGCCTTTATGTCTCAAAATATTTTTCAATGCACTCGCATAGAATGACCGTCCTTTGTGTGGTGAACCGTTAGGTTTTTTTAGTTTACTATTATCGTCAAACGCTTCAATTGTTGACAACAACGTACCAAATATTTGATAGTATCTGTTCCTGAACTGTTTTTGAAAACCTTTCTGATATTTGTCGATATCGGTAGGGATTTCTTGCACTACTTTAAATTTCAGATAACGTCTTTGAGCGTCAACAATCAACTGTGCTGGTGCTAGGGTAGGACGTGCATAAAACAATGAAACATCGTCTAAATTCTGCTTTTTACTAATACCCTTAACACCGATTAAAAACTCCCCTAATACAACAATTTGACGCTCAATGATAGTCTCTAATTCTTCATGGTAATACTTAGGTTGGTTTTGTTCACCTGCACGTAAACCTGTTAAATTGACAATACCGCAAGCGATAACCAGGGGGTCTTCAGAGGTTAGGCATTCAACCGATTTGAGAACAATTGCCTCAATATCACACTTAGGAATATCAACCTCTCTAAAATTTCCATCAGTATCAAAACCAGCACGAGCGTTTGTTTTAACAAGCTTTTGTTGGTTTACTTGTTTCTTTTCTTCATCAGTTAGAACAAGCATATCAACAGCACAATGTTGTTTGTGTGCGCCTTTATTTTTTGTTCTTTTAATATCATTCAATTCAGGATTTGCGTGAATGAACTTCTTGAAAGGTTTTCTAAACTCTGTCAAATCAGTGTTAATGGTTTCGAGACTGTATTCAGCTCTCATCTCGTCTAACAGTTCATGGCAAGCTCTCGAAACCGCTGTTCTGTCATCTAAAACACTGACGCGGTTGAAGAATTCTTGAGCTTTATTGATGATTTTTTGGCTGACGGTCATTGTCGGTGTCTCCTGTGTTAGCTGGTGATGTCTTTATTATCCATACTATTATCCATAATAGCAAGGGTAATATGATTGGTATTCCTCATGGTACTTGGCAAAAATGCCACATTCTGCTTATAGGTGCGGTCTGAATCTGTGGGGGAGTTCCGACCGCTTGCAGTGTCAGGGCGTCTTACCCTTCATAATTGCCGTCCGTAGGGTTTCTAGCGCTTGTACAGCAGTGTCTAAGGCATCGCTGGCAATATCCATCGTTGCTTGGTCTTCATCGGTCAAATGACTAGCTCCCCACGGGTTGCTGATGTGTTTTTCAGCCCTGACTTTTGCCCCTACTATCAGGGCGATGCTGGTTGCCAACTCATCGGCAATGGGTAGCTCATATTCGTAGGGATGGTCATATTCCTTGCTCATTAGTCAAACTCCTTAATGTGTAATTGGTCTGTTTACTCAAGTCCACCTCTCACCAGCAGCGCGGTTGAGTGTCGTGTCGGTTAGGGCAATTTATCGATCATGTTGGGATTACCCCCCGCTTCCTGTATTTGCTGTTTAGCCGTTTCTTTGTTGACCCCGGCTGCACTACTTTCTCCCCTCTTAACAACAAAATACTCACCATCTAAATGCGTTACCGATTCGACACTCGAACCGCTGTTTTCCTCTGATAGTCCGAACGCTCTCGACAAAAAATTAAGCATTGTTTATTCCTCAAATCTTTCTCAGTGTTGTGTACTGTCACTCAACCCCTCCCCTAAACAGCAGCGCGGTTGAGTTTCGCGCTAGACCGTCTTCTATCAAGCGATTCATCATTTCCCAGTCTGTTAACCCTTGCTGACTCGCTAGCTCTGCCACTAGCGGGGCGATCGCCTCGGAGATGATGAACTGCCTGCTAGACCGAGGTGGCTTTAGTCAGTCAAGCCCCGTGATGTTGATGGTGTCGGGGTCGGGTAGGGTTGCCACCAAGTCACTGCCTAAATAACTGGTGATGAACTCTCGCACGGCTTCAACCTTGAACCCGCCACCTGTGAGAAAGACGCGCTCTCCCTTTCTCAAAATTTGCTTTACATCTCGCAACAGTTCGCGAACTCCGATGATTTCACGGCTCCAAGCTTCAAGCCCTGATTTGAGGCGATCGCCTAAGTCCCTTGTGTTGTCACCGAGTACAATTTCGGCGCTGTACTCACCTGACTCGCTGACAGTGCTAGATTCAAGCGCGTCTTTGAGCCTTGAAAAATGGTAGATGTTGCCCCCGGTGTCACCCTTGCTGGTTTCTTTGGCGAAAAACTCAGTGATGGACACAACACCCGCACCCGATACAGAATTTTGATTTGAAGCGCGTGGCACACCATTCTGATTGCTGTATGGAGTGTGTGTGAGAGTGCCACCGCCCAAGTCGAGAACGTGAAATTTAACATCCTTGCCACCGCTTTGTTTAATCAGCTTTTTCGCACAGCAGGCAGCGCCGTACCCTTCGGGGTAAAGGTTGTAGGAAACAACGTTAACCTCAAATAACCGTTCATTGAATTCAAATTTGAGGTTTGAGAAAGCCTTCTCAATCTCTTTTTTGCGGTGTGAGGATAGCGACAACAAAGCGAGTTTGAGGTCAATTTTGATGATGCCGTTGCCCTTGCCTGCTTTCTTGATGCGCTTGAATAAAAACGATGCGTGTGTGCATAATGCCCCGACAATCCACACATTCAACAGCTTAATTTTGTTGTCATTTGCGAACCCTTCCTCAAAGATTCCACCTGAGAGCGACAGTGCTGATTCTCCCACTGCATAGCCGTTATCGCCTATCTTGAACACTCCGAGGTAGCCTGTGGGGAGTTCAGTTGTTTTATTGAATTGACGGCACACAGACTGATAGGAACCTGTTTCTTTTTCGAGATAGTATTTAGTCCGAGAGCTACCACCATCCAGAATCAACTCTGGCACTGTGACAGTTTTGGGCTTTTTAGCGGCGGTGGTGGGTGCGGTGGTGTCGGGTGTGGATGCGGTGGCGGTGGCGATGGTGGCGTTGTTTTCGATGGTTGTGAGGTTCATTTTGGTTAACCAGTGTATACACTGGGAGATTTGAGGGTTGACGTTAAAGGGTTTACGTGAGAAACAATCAAGCGGTGTGAAGCCTATATTGACAGTTGAATTTGTAGCGGGGCGGGGCGGTCAAACTATTAGGATTGTGTGGTTTACTCCGGCAACTCCGGCAATTCCGGCTAGGGGTACTATGTCCAAAACCTGAGTCAAAACCGGAGTTTGCCGGAGTTTTAAAACCTTTACACGGTAAGGGTTTCAATTGATGAGTTCCGGCTACCCGGAGTGTACCCGGAGTTAACCGGAGTTACAACCGGAGTGAAATGTTTGTGAGTTTGTAGGGGGTTTTATTAATAGAAACTTATGGTTTTTTCACATTAATTAATGCCCCATGCCTGATTTCAGAGTGTATACACTAGACAAACTCGCGACCGCAATCAGGGTTTTTGCACTTGTAGCGCTGCACTCGTTCTGTCGATGTTTTTAAAAAACCGTTCTTTCGGCTTTCTGTCCCGCACTCTGGACAATCGGGGGTTTTCTTGCCAACTGTCACACTAGGAGCGTCGGTCGGTTCATCGGTGTCGATCGCCTCGGTTGCCTCGGTTGCCTCGGTCGGCTCTTGCCACACGTACTCCCCAAACTCAGGGAGAATCATGAAATACCCTTTCTTGTTAGGTTCGAGAACAAGGGCGAAACGGTAGGCAGAGGCATCGGTATGGTCTAGACCGTCTTCATCGTTTTTGGCTGCACAGTAGTCAACTAAGGCATCACCGACTTTCATCAGGTTTGACCGTTCAGACTCGCTCAGGTGACTATTAGCGAGAGCGTCGCGGTAGTTGTCGCCAATGTGAACACAAATAAAATTGTTCATGTCGGAGCGGTAAAACCCACCTTTTAAGTTGCGTACATTGGCATTTTGTCCGGTGATGACTAACCCTAAATTTTTGTGTGAGGACTGTTTGAGAATTGCTTTCAAATCACTTGATGATTTAGGGTTCTCGTCTAAGGTGGTGTCGATTTCATCAAACCAAACAATGTGAAATTTATCGCTAGGGATAGACTGCATTCTGGTTTGATACTCTTTCAAACCTTGCACAGAGTCAGCGTGAGAGCGTCCTGTTGCGGGTATGGTTCGATAGTTGTTCACACTCTCAAACATCGGGTCATAAAAATCACAACTGCCATCATGAATCGTAGTAAGCGCACAGACTAAGTTTTCAGCAGTCGGTGATTTTCCGCTTTCACTTCCTCCCGTAATTCTCACCCGTCTCCAACTCTTAACAGTTTGTAAGAACTTGTCAGCAGTCTTGACACCGCGTGGTAATTCGTTTCTGAGTTTGACTGTGCGACGGTGAACTACTGTCAAAACAACCTGTGATAATTGACGGTTAAAATCCCATTTAACCTCTGTGCCGTGCAGTGCATTACAGAATTCCGCTGTTTGTTCTAATGAGTTATCAGCACTGATTTCTGATTCAAGTAGACCGTGGTTGCGACGGAGTGAATAGATGATTCTGATACCTGTTTCTGTTTCTTGCCAGTCGAGAGCATCAAGCAAAATTCTGTAGCGGTTGTAGTAGTAATTACTGACAGAATTACCCATTCTTGCTGGTGTGAAATCACCTGTGAACTGTAAAGGTTTTTTGGTTTCTTCCAACTGTGCCAGCGCTTCTTGCAGTTCAGATTCAGTTACTTCTAATTTCCTGATTGCAAGTTTAGCGGTTTCAATCGCATCAGTCATGTCGTTATCATAATTAACTTTATGACCGTTAATCACTACTTGAAATTCTTGAGCGATCGACTGTAAATCACCTATCCTTTGTTGCTGTTCTTTCGTGATTCTTTCCTCTGCTTTGAGTTTTATCATCTCCAAACACTCAGCATACTTATCAAGTGGGACTGACTCGGTAGTGATTTCTGTTAGTTCATTAACAGTTTCTTCCAAGTGTTTGACGATAATCCATTGTGCAGCGCATCTCAACTCGATACACTGACAAACCATCAATTCTTGTAATTCAAGACCTTTATCGATTAACTCACCCATGTTTTGAATCGAATTGTACTCACTAATTTTATTCGTGTACCTTTCTTTTTTGGCTTCAATTTCTAGCTTGATAGGTTCCAACTTATCCACACACTCAGGATAACTTCTTTCAAGAGTTGCAACAAACAACACACACTTTTTCATTGCTGTTAAATAGCAATTTTCTACAATACTGTGTGCTGAATGATGTTTGTACTCGCTAAACTGTTGTAGACTTTCAAGATTAGCTTGTAACGCTTCCAACTGTTTAGCATTGTCAATCTTTAAGTCTTCAATCTCTGTATTGAGTTTCACAATCTTTTCTGTGAGTTCTAATTTCTCATCAGTAACTCTGATGATTTTTCTTTGTAATTTGTCGATATCGTCTCTATGCTCTCCCTCAAGTTTTTCGACTTCATCCAACACATCTCGCATCGAATGACGTGTAGTAATGAATGAAATTATACTCGCACTCATTAAGTAGCTAGCAGCCGACTTAAACGGCTTGAATTGCTTGATGGGAACGAATAGAACGATTGCAGAACCCACCGCTAAAACAACAGTGATGATTTGATACTTGATGCTGATTTTACAGATTTTTTCGAGTGACATAGGTTTAAGATTTGTTGTTTGGTAAATGGTAGTAGATGCACAGTTGATTATTGATTGATTGGTGTATAGATGATTTCGACTTTTTCAGATGGTTGGTATTGTTCAAGAAGTAATCGCATCGGTAGGGTGATGATGATAGTTGAAATAACAGCAGTACCGATTAAAGCGAGTACATTATTGTTTTTAGGGTTCGTCATTGTTTTAGTTGTGGTAGGGTTAACAGATGTGTAGTGAATGCACCCTTAGTCTTTTTAGTTGCTGATGCTGTCGGATAGATACTTCTGAGTTATCATTTGAGTCTGAATTTCAACACTCCTGATTTCAGCCTCTCGCTTGTTTTCTAACGCTTCAATTTTGCGACTGATTTGGGTTGTTTCTTTTTGTAAACCAGTCAATTTGATGCTCTCTTGATTAAGCTTCTCAGCGGACTGTTCACGCTTAACGATGTCGGTTTCAAGTTCGATGTTCTGGCGGTCAAATCCTACGATTGCTTGCTGTACTTTGATGCCTTCAGTTGCACCTTTGATGACTGATACTTGCGCTTTGTGGTATTCCTGTTTGGTTTTGCCTACTTCACCCACATATTTGAAAGCAGCCTGGTAAAGTTTTTGAGCGTGTGTACCCGCTGCATAGTTTTCGAGTCCTGCTGTTAACTGTTCCTCTGTGGCTGTTATGGCGATGTTGGGGTTAAGTAAATCAGTAGGCATCATGCCGTTCAAGTCAACTTCAGGCATCGCTAGACCGCCGTAAAAATCGGTTTCGAGAACGATTTCAGAGCGTTGAGAGTTTGCCCCATAGTTGCCAGCGGTTGCCTGTTTAACGTCTATGGCTGCACCCGCGCTTGCTGCACGTCCTGATGTGATTGCACCCGCTACAGCACTCACCCCACTTGCCACCGCTCCCACATTGCCAGCGATAGCACCCACATTAGAGGTGATGCTGTTGCGAGCTTGTGCGATCGTGTTTGCGGTTGTTTCCAGACTGGAAGCGGTAGCCTGTGCGAGTTCTGTTGCCTTTTGCCCGATGTTGGTTTTGGGGACTTTCGGGGCTTTTTCGGCTTTCGGCTTAGTCGGTCTAATCATCTCAGGTTCCCTCTCGGTTGCGCTTACCCCTCTATCATAAATCACAACAGTTAACTATATGACAAGATGACATCATGACAGTTAGTTATATGTTGTTTTGTATTTGATAAGCGATTCTGATGAGTTTAACACTGACAATTAATTAAACAGCGTGTAATGATATACGATAGTTAGCTAAACAAGAATTAAAAGCTGACAGCTTATAAGGAGTGCAATGAGTAATTCAAATGTAAATGTTGAGAAAACTAAAAAAACAAAGGTAGATCCTAATGAACCCAGCGTAATAAATGGGACAGAAATGATTATAAAATTGAGAAAATTGAGAAACGATAGAGATTTGTCACAACACGAATTAGCTGTTCTCTGTGACATGACAGTTCCAAATCTTCAAAAATACGAATATGGAAAAATGAAAAGTATACCTTTCTTAACATTAGAAAGGTTGTGTAATGTCTTGAACTGTAAACCCGGTGATTTAATAGATATGAATAATGTTCAAGGTGTTAACAGCGAAAAAGCCTGAAAATAAAGGTTTTCTTTAATTGTTGAATTTTTAGTAAACATTTGTACGGGTCGATCGACTTACACCCCTCACCCGCACTGTGCTATGTTGTAATCAGAAAGAGAGAGAGTCTTACCAATGAAAACACCAAAATTCACAGCGATAAAATCAATCGTTTTATCGCAACAATACCCGATTATTGAGCAACAATATGAGCGCAAAAGTTATCGTTTTTCTGAGACTTCCTACTTGTTTACCTGATTGTGAGTGCCATAAACCAAGTAGTCCCGAAAAGACAGCATTACTGGTAAAAAACCTCTCACAATATCTCTCCGAAATAGGTGAGGACGAGTTCTCAAAAGTTTCATCGGTAAGGGGTTCAGCCGTTTATTTGAACCCACAAAACCACTAAAAAACCGCTTACTATCTAGCAAGCGGTTTAGGGGTTTTAGGATTATTTTATCTTTGAAGGTGTCAGGATTGCCGTCCTTTCACCTTGCCTCTTTACCGTTGTGCTTTCATTTCAACGGTTCAGTCACCTTAAACAATGCGAAAAACAATGAACTCCACATCAACCATTTATGTTAAACCAGAAAATGTAGACTGTCAAGCGCTCTTGAGTGATAATGGTAAAAATGAGAATGGTTCTCACTCAAGTCTATCACAAGCCCCCAAAAATAGCCAAGATACAGCCTATGATATTTCGGATGATGTGTCAGGTGATGAAGTGCCATCACACCCCGTAAAATCGCCTGCTAATAGCCGTTACCACGATACTGAGACTGCTAGCAGTTCTGAAACCTTATATCACCAAAGTATTTCTGTTGACTGGGAGTTTGTTACCAGATTTAAACTTAACCCACCTACTCCTACCACTATCTCAGAGTATCGTAGAGTTCTAGGCGAGTCATACCCAGTAGTTGCAGGTTATCAGACTAAGAATTCAGAAAACAAGATAGATATCACATTTTCAAAACCTACTGCTAATACCAGTCAAGTCCAACTTATTGAGAGTCCAATTAACCGATACAATCTCATTAAGTCTTGGGAAGGTGAGACGCTAATTACTCATGCACTAGGTTTAAAGGAAGTACCAAAACCAGAAAAAACTAACAATGTCAAGCAATATCTTGTTAAGTTTGTATTTTTCTACAGTGACCTAGACATTTTATTTTCATTCAAAAGTCTGTCAATTCAGCTAAATATCATCAGGCAATTAGTTAGACATCGAACTCTAAAAGTAAACCCCGACCTTTCTATTCCTGCCCTTAAAACTGGTGTGTATGTGTTGATTGATGGTAAGGTTAAAGAACTTACCTTAGACGTTAAAGACCAAGCTGGTAAAGGTGTAGGGGGTCTAGATAAACAGTGCGGTGCTTTAGGTGTAGAGTTGAAAGCTAAAGCCTATATGAATGATTGGAAGGATGATATGGGGACTGCTTATGAATGTATCTACCCTTCTTGCTCTTTACTCTGGAAAGGTTTAAAGCAAGGTCAAACAGAGCCAATTACTCAACGTATTGTCGAGTTTGAGAAAGGTGAGATATTACATGATTGGTGCTGCGTGTATACTAAAGGTGACGTAAATGCTAACTTTCAGATAGATTACCTCACCCATCAAAAAATGACTAAAGCAAGTAAACTACTCGGTTTAGATTACCCGGTCAAACCATTTAACACTGTAGCTTCTGTAACCAGTCGCTTAGTGGTAGATTTAATTGCTAAGACGTTAGAAGACGGTCAAGAGATTTTTTTCGATGGTGATGGATTAACACAAGAAGGTAGAAATTTACTCGGTCAAATATTATTACCTCAGTCTGGTTACGCTATCAGTCAGTACGGTGGGAATGTCTCAACCCTACTTACCACAGACGGGGGTTATTGCAAACACATGACCCCTAGATTGATGAGGATACTTTCAGGGTCATTAGTGTTAGACATTGACTATAAAGGCTTTTATATGGAGGGTATGGTCTGCCAACCTTACCCAGTGGGAAGACCTATTATAGGTGCTTTCAAGTACAAGGAAGAAAGACCAACCTTGAGAGAGTGGTTAGCTGCAACCCGTCATGAATTAGTGCCTAATTGTTGGGAAATAAGACTTTCTAACCGTGTATTGGAGGAAGTTAAGCAAGGTAAGAAAACCGTCTATAGTCGCTACCAACTTACCTTTGAACAGGACTTAATACTATCTAAACACTTTGACTCTAATGTGTCTGGTGATTTTGATGATGGATGCGATGAGGATGGACTGTACCAAGTTGATGATTTTAGTGATGGTGATACCAATAAAGCTGACTTTCAACTAAACACCCGCGAGATTACTTATGGTTTAGTTAACCATGATTTTTTACAAGTGATGGAGTATTATTGGAAACCCTCAGAGTTAAAGGAAATTCTCGATAATTGTGTTGTTGATTCTTACTGGTATAATCCCAAATCACAACTCACAAACTACGGTACTTTTCTGTCACGTTTTAAGCTTGAAACCAACCCTAATTACCCTCACAATAATACATGGTGTATTGTACCTATGGACGGTATCGCTCAACCCTTCATTGACTTAAGAACTAAGGAAAAAACAGCGAGTAAAGTAGCTTATGCTCTAGCAAAGGGTGAAAAGGTTAAAGAGGATGCTAAGACCGTCTTTATGGACTTTCACGGTGATAATGAATGGGATTACTTTGTTAATTTACCCCCTGAGAAGTTAAAGGCGATCGCCGTTGACCATGATGCGGGGCAGTACACCTTCAAAATTACAGGGTTGACTATTTATGGTAGTGCGGGTAGTTTTCACTACCAAACTGAATTAGGTAAAAATACTAAGGTAAAAGGTGGATGGACTGAGAGTTTCAATCCTAAGCATGGTCACTATCTGGTAGCAAATCACATCACAGGAAGAGGGCGGGTAGCTGTTTGGTGTATGTCAAAAGTGCTGTTTCCTGTGGTGGTTATCACAGACGGTGGGTTTTTCAATATGAACTCGACTCGTGTTTGGGATTGGGAAGGTAAAAACCGAAAGCGTGTAGGCGCTAACGAACTTTCTAGAATGACCAACCATGAATTAACAGCTAAAGACCTGCATGATAACCGATTAAATATTCAAACAGTCCCTTTAGGTGGATGGGGTAATTGGAGAGTTGACGGTATAACAACGCATATCGACAAAACCAAGAGCTTACATCTGGTTAATGAGTTTACCCCGATAGCACCTGTAACGGTCAAAAATGAAGATTTAGCACAATTAGATGCAATTGCCTTTGACCAAGTAGCAACTCAATTCTCTAAGCTGGATATATTCAGTAAAAAGCAAGTACGGTTCGCTTCTAAGGACTTGTACGGTGGTGCTGCTATCCATAGCCAGTCAAATTACATCCTTTCACCTATTGAATTTGAGGGTGAGTTTTACGGACAAGAAAATATCAAGTGGCGTGGTCAAAGAGTAAATGGTAAAGCCTATAAATCCCCTCATCTTAGGGATTATGAACATACTTATGAGGTACACCCTTGTATCACCTTTATGCGTCAGTTGTTGAAAGACCCTAGCAAGGTAGAGTTATTTTATGAGTTTTACAGTGACTACCTTCTGAGTGTTAATCAATTTAACGAGCGTGATAAGAAGAGTAAAAATGATGAAATACAAAATGACTACGCTGACCGTGGATTTCTACCCGGTTCTCAGATGAGTAAAAGGTCATTTATCAAGCTTGTTTCACTCTCAACCTTCAGGTGGCAAACACGCAGTCAATTTGAAACTTGGAAGTCACGGGATGTAAAAATGAAGGATAAGACCGGGGTGGGTCTAGAGGGTTTCTTTCTTAACTCAGATGGTACTTTTGACTACGAGCGAGCTATAAAGGTCATCCAAGATTGTATTGATGATGGTATGACCTGGGTTAACTCCTTACGTGTAGGTTATGAGCATGGTGTGATACATCCACAGCATTATATTTGGGTTGATATGTTCCCTAGTCAAGCCCACACCTTTCTACCTGACAGAACTGGTATTAAGGATAAGTAGACGGTGCGACCGCATAGAACCCGCTACCTAACCCGGTGGCGGTTTTTGTTGTGTGAAACCGACTGAACCGCGCTCTCACCACTGCGACCGTGCCACCCTCACCCCCTCATATCCAGTTTTTAAAAAAGCACTCAGTTTTCAGGTGAGTGTCTGAAGCAAAAAAGCTAGACCGCCACCGCTCAAATTTTC
>NZ_JAUBPR010000271.1:0-1724 GCF_036700845.1 Microcoleus sp. S13_C5 | reverse complement strand
TTACTTAAACGGCTTAATTGGTAATCAGGTAAAACCTGCATGAGTATAATTGCTCACTGCAAAAGTGACATGCTCCCGCTTTTTCTCCTCCAGGGGTATCGACAACACTTTCTAAACTTTCTTTTAATGCTAAAGGAGAACTTGCCCAGGCTTTCTTGATCTGAGTAACAATATTTTTTCGATATATAGCATTAGGTATGTTTAAATCAAAATAGCCTTGAGTGATTACTGAGCTTAACTCAGATTCCAAAATTACAGGAAAAGAAATAGTAAAAAGAAGAACATCAGGAAAATATTTTTTTTGTTCTCCCAAATTGATATAACGTCCTTTTTCATCTGATTGACCATAATATTTAGCAACGTGGGGAGTTGTTAATTGGTGAGCAACAGGTAATTGTGTGAATTGACTTGATTCTTCAATTTTCCAAGCACGAGCATTATCAAAAAAATCCGGAAATAAAACATCAGGTGGGGCAGTGTGAGGTAATAAAAGAAGTTGAACATTAATATTCTCAATATCTGTGGCGTAAGGTGAACCTGTTAACAATAAAACTTTAAGTTTTTCGGGGTTTCCAAATTCATTCACCACTTCATGGATTCTAGTAAATGCTTTTCTTTCTCTTCTTTTTTCACTTTGAGAATATTTATTTCCAAATTGATCGGGATAACGCTTTCTTAACTTATGACTTTCATCAAATATTAATAAATAACGTCCTTTCCCTGAGCGGATATCCTTAATAAAATCCTCCCAACTATCCAGATCCCTGGCTTTATTTGAATCTTCTTTATCTAAAGTTTCAAGAGTGAAAAAATCAGCAGATATACTAGCATCTCGCATTTCTTTACGCCAACTAGCCTTAACAGGCATAGGACAAATAATAATCACTTTATCAATAAAATCTTCTGATTTTAATTGAACCGCAATTAAAGTTCCCATCACAGTTTTACCTAGTCCTGTTGAAGCAACTAGCATTGAGCCACCATGTTCATAAATTTGGCTTAATGTTAAAGAAATCATATCTTGTTGATAAATGAGAGGCTTTTTACTATAAGTAGTTTTAACTGGTTTAATTTGCTCTAAAGTTAATATTGTTTTTAGATAAATATCCCAAAGTGTCGCAAATTTCAACCATTTACTCAAAATTTCTAGTAGGTCTTGGGTTAAATCGTGAGCCTTGTTAAAAAAGTCATCAAATTCCTGAATTAAGTCTATCACTTCAGATTTATTAGTAATAATATTTCCTCCTTCGACTTGCTCGATGAGTCCTTTTCCCGTTAAATTTGAGGAGGTTTGAATAGCAGCTCTTTCATCAAAAATATAAAGCTTGTTATGGTGGTCTTTTGCCCTAGCATCAACAATTTCAAATTGATTAGACTCTATTTTTTTCACAAGGTCACGAACCGACTTTCTTCTATCTCTGTCTAATCCTGTTCGTAAGTCTCGCATTATTTCTTGAATTAAAGCCATTCTTGCTCGTTGTTCACCCGGATCATCTAAGCCAACTAAAAGATAGGTTTTTTTACCTGTAGTGTAACGACGGATTAAGTTCCATCCTTTAATTGTAAAAAATCCTGTAGCAATCCGAATTTTTTGTTTAGCTTCTTGTAGCAGATCAATAATATATTGTAATGATTTACCTGATTCAAACGGCTCTCCTGAAGTTGCGGTGATATTTTTATCTAATTAGAAAAGCAAGCTAATACGCGTTCTCGAAAATTATCAA
>NZ_JAUBPR010000139.1:0-15370 GCF_036700845.1 Microcoleus sp. S13_C5 | reverse complement strand
GTAAAAATATTGCTCTCTCATCTTTGGACCAAATAATCTGTATTTTAAAAGACCAAATTAGATGCGCTTACCCTGCCAGCACTACTAATTTATCCTAAACTCCTTAGTTTTTTTCTAGGTATTTTATAGTATAGCGAGCGCTAACTAGGTAGGTGCAAACTCACATCTTACACCATTCTCAAGAACGGGCAAGATGCCTGTTCTACAAAAGATAAATTTTATTGTGGAACAGGCATCTTGCCTGTTCATAAAGCCTTATTGAGAATGGTGCAATATCTCAGTGCAAATAAACTTTACAATGTCACAGAATGTAAAGCTCTCATAACAAGAGCGATTGCTGCGTTAAGCTGCAAAGGTTCTCAGTGCTTGCTTTACAGATTTTTGAAATAGATGGAAACCTCAAATCGGAACGCAATTAAATTGTAGACTAAGTGTATTTCTCAGGTAAAATCGAGTCTAATCCTTTAATTGCTGAGGCATAGTCTCATGCCCATTCCCAAACTCACTAAAGCGACGATCGAGCTTCACACCTGTGCCCAATCCCTCAAGCGGGGTGAAGCTTACTATTTAGCTGGCAATGTTACTAGCGCAGTCCGGCGCGGCAATATGGTGCAAGCAGTAGTGGAGGGTTCCGAAGTAGAACCCTACCGTGTTACCCTGCCCTTTGATGATGCTGGATTAGCATCTACATTATTCTGCACTTGTGCTTACGAGAACGGTGGGTGGTGTAAACACATTGTTGCGACGCTGTTATTGTGTATGCGGCAACCAGAAATAATTGAGCAGCGCCCGACACTGGAACAATTGCTCGATCGCCTCAACGATGTACAAACCCAGCAATTAATACAGCATTTAGTAAAAAAAGAACCCTCACTCATTGATGCGATCGAACGATACATTAACTTAAGTGCTATTCCTGCACCTTCAAACCAACCTACAAAAGCACCCCGCCACACCTCCATCGATCCTGCTCCTTTTCGGCACCAAGTACGACGAATTTTGCGAGAGGCTGTGAGTTATTTCGAGAATGAATGGGAGGAAGAAGACCCGATTACAGAAGAACTTTTAGATGTAATTCAGCGAGCCCAGGAATTCAGCGCACAGGGCGATGGCAACAACGCTTTAGTAATTTTAGAAGCCATCACCACAGCCTGCGTTGAAGATTGGAATGATGTAGAAGACTTTTGCGCTGACAATTCTGAGATAGCTAACGCTTTGGATGAAGCTTGGACAGAAGCCATTTTGACGGCTCAACTAACTGCTGAAGAAGAGATCGATCTCCAGGTGATGTTAGAAGCTTGGCAAGATGAATGGGATTGTGATTTCAGCATGAGCTTGGAAGCTTTACGCCAAGGTTGGGACGACCCCCTACTCCAAGAGGTACTTGAAGGAAACATTACTGGGCAAGGAGTTTGGGCTGGTGACGCACCAGACTGTGCTCGCGACTTAACATTGATTCGCTTGCAAATCCTCGATCGCCAGGAACGCGATCGAGAATACTTATACTTAGCCGAAGCAGAAGGTTGTACTCAACAATACTTGACGATGTTAACTCGTTTGGGGAGAGTAGAAGAAGCAGTGGAAGCTGCTGCTACCCAGATGCAATCAGCGGAAGATGCTTTGGCTCTCGTTCAAACTTTAAAGCAACAGGGAGCCTTAGAACAAGCTCTGAAAATTTGTCAAGCTGGGTTAAATTTGTCAGGTCATTGCCATTACCAACTGGCAACATCGATGAGTGAGTTGGCTGTTGAGTTGGGCGAAGACGAACTTGCGTTAAATGCTAGAATCCAGATATTTAAAATCCAACCGTCTTTTAGCGATTATAGTTTAGTGAAGGAGTTAGCAAGAGATAGTTGGTCAACTTTGAAAGCAGATTTGTTAGCAACTCTGAAAACCAATGAAAGTTGGAAGTTTACTGACGCGAAGGTTTATATTTTTCTGCATGAAGGAATGATTGAAGATGCGATCGCCCTTGCTGATGGCTTGAGTTATTACCACTCAGCACTGATTCACCGAGTAATGGGGGCTGCTATCAGCCACAGCCCCGATTGGGTAATCGCCAATGCTTGTGGGCGTGCTGCATCGATTATGGATCAAGGGAAATCAAGCGAGTACAATCTTGCGATTAAGTGGTTGGAAAAAGCCCGCGCTGCCTATTTACACACTGGGCAAAATCTTCAGTGGTCTGCTTATCGTTCTCAACTGATGCAAGTACACAGTCGGAAGCGGAAGTTGATGGAAATGCTCAAAAGTCCCGATTTAGATTGAGCCTTAAGTTTACCGTAAACGCAAGTGAAAGCGACCCAACCCCGGATCGAATAAACCTTACTTAATTTTTGCTTTCGCGGCCCTAGATTCCACTGTGAATCCTGGAATATCTTGCAGTTCTGTTTCGCTCAAACTGTACTGTTCGCAAACCAAACTCAAACGAGTTCCGGTACTTTTAACGGCGTTGACAGAGTGAGTCAAATCTCCTTGAAAATAGATCAGCGAGTTGGCTTGTGGCTTAATCTGCCCGACTTGCTGTTTGTTGCGCCGCAGTATCAATTCTCCCCCTTGCAAGTTCGGCGGTACTTGTACGTACAAAACGCTGACGGCTGCAGGAGGTTCAACTGTTTTGCAGTACGATCGCAAAGATCGATCGATATGCGGATCGACGCGGGAACCTTCACCCAGCAACAAAGGGTTGAGGTAAAAAGCATTGCATTCAGGCTGTAATGCTTGGTCTAGATAGGGTTTGAACAAGGGAAACCGCCGTTCTACTTCGGCGATTTCCGCACGTTGAAACACTACGGAAAACCCTTTGGTGCCAATGAAATCGCGATTGAGGTTGTTGATTGCTAGATACGGGGAGGCTAGAATTGCTCCTCGCAAGTCGTTGAGGTAGTCGATCGAGAAAGCGTTAGGATGTTGGCTGTAGTATTTCAAGGCACTCAAAAATCATCAAAGTTTAAGGAAACAGCAGATAGAAATGCAGCAATCGCTCATACTTGGGATTGCTTCGTTCCGCGCAATGACATAATAATGTTTATTGTGTCCGCGTATTTAAGTTAAAGATTTTTCTTAACTGCGGGCGATCGCCCGGAAGTGTCGCAACCGACTAGCAACGGCAGAATATCAGTATACAGGCGATCGTTGTGGTGATTCGATTATATTTGCAATTCCATTATACATGATGCCGCTCAGGAGCCGATCGCCCATTTATTGTAACTTGTGGAATTGCAGAGACGGGCCTAATTTCCGCGATCGCATCCGGCCTCTGTTCTATCACCGATTTCTTGAGTTTGCTAGCTGGAAAACAGATCCGTGTTGGGGCTTTTTCGCAAACATCTTGCTCCAACAAGCAACCCGTGCATTAGGTCAAAATGCTGGGAGGGCGATCGACAATATCTAACTGGCGATAGAACTTTAATAAAGTTGACAAATAGAGGGCGAGCTCAAAAATACCACCAGTCGCAACAGTTACTAAGTAATTATTTCAGATTAAATTAATATTTTACAGGGTGGAAACAGCAAAGCTGCCAGCTAACATTAAAGAGTAAGTGAAAAACAACTCGCTCAAACAATATGGCAACAACATTGTACGATAAAATGGGTGGAGAATCAGCCATTAAAGAGATGGTGGATGATTTTTACCGCGATGTTTTGGCTGACGAGATAGTGAGCCATTTCTTCGATCATACAGATATGGAAAAGCAGCGCCACCATCAAACTGCTTTTATCTCTTATGCCCTCGGCGGTCCCCAGCAATACTCAGGTCGTTCTATGGAGAAAGCACACGCAGGTTTGAATTTACAGCCTGAACACTTTGATGCAATTGTGAAGCATTTGACCGATGCCATAATTGCCCACGGCGCGTCTCAAGAAGATCTCGATGAAGCGCTAGGTAAGATCGCGACTTTGAAAGAGGCTGTTTTGTACAAGTAATATCGAGTGAATGAAAGATTTTTGTTGCAGCCACTAGAATAGTGATAAAAGTGGAGATTTCGGAATTTTGCAGCGAAAGCTCCACTTTGTTGTTTGCCGCATATATATAATGAACCGGGAAGACGCGAAGGAAGAGAAGAGTTCACAATTGAGGCGAGCAGTCCTATAGTTATTTAATCGGTATCCCGTAGGAGTTGTGGGAAGCAATCGCGCGATAGATATAGTAGTGGATTTAAGTTATTTCTGGCATCTTGCACCGTTATCAAGAACAGGAAAGATGCCTGTTCCACAAAGACTAAATTTTCTTGTGTAGCAGGCATCTTGCCTGTCCATAAAGCCTGATTGAGAAGGGTGCAATGTGCCAGTTATTTTTGACTGGGTTTATTGATACTTGTTTGATTTTTTATAGTAGCTTATTCGGCTAGCCACGGTATTGCTGAAGTATATTTTACCGCATTTGTTAATTTACTTGAAATGCTGAGAAGTTATATTCCTCCTTTAGCTAGATGACGGTAGTTAAGTGCGAATTGCACGATCGGTTTACTAATTGCCAATTACCAATTACCAAATCGTATATGCCGCAATACTTCGGAAAACTTCAAAAAACCGAACAGCCTTGGTCAACAATCGGTTCGGTAGAATCCATAAATAAAACCGATCGCACCTTTCACTTTAATTGCGGCGAAACTTCCCTAAACCTCAGCATCCTCGCGCCGAATTTAATCAGAGTGCGAATGTCCCCGACAGGTGAATTCAAAAGCCGATCGCACTCAATAACTCTCGCTGACGAAGAGTGGGAAATTACACCATTTGAAGTGCGAGAAACAGACGAAAAAATAGAAATTGAAACAGCACAAATAACGATTTCAGTCAAGCGCGATCGCGCTTCCATCGAATGCTTTGACAAATCGGGAAAACCATTTGCTAGCGACTGCGATCCTAGTATGGGATGGCGCACCGGCGCAACCGCAGGCTGGAAACGCATCGAAGCAGCAGACGAACACTTCTACGGTTTTGGCGAACGCACCGGCTTTCTCGACAAACTCTCCGAAGTCAAGACAAACTGGACAATAGACGCGCTTGACTACAATTCCCTTAGCGATGAAATGTACCAGGCGATCCCATTTTACATCGCCCTGAATCCCGATCGCGCTTACGGCATCTTTTTCAACACTACATTTTGGAGTCAGTTCGACATCGGCGCCCAACAACCGGGAGTTTTGCGGATGGAAACCAGAGGCCCGGAACTCGATTACTACATCATTTACGGCCCGGAACCCGCCCAAATTCTCGCTACCTACACTCAGTTAACCGGCCGGATGCCGCTTCCGCCAAAATGGGCGCTGGGATACCACCAATGCCGCTGGAGCTACGACTCCGAGGACGTTGTGCGGGAGTTGGCGAAGCAATTTCGCGATCGCGCCATTCCCTGCGATGTCATCCACCTCGATATCGACTATATGAACGGCTACCGCGTTTTTACCTGGAGCCCGAAGCGTTTCCCCGATCCCGCGAAACTGATCGCAGACTTGAAAGCAGCCGGTTTTAAGGTTGTCACGATTGTCGATCCCGGTGTCAAGTACGAACCGGAAGGAGATTATGAAGTATTCGATCGGGGTGTGGAGAATGACTATTTCGTCCGCACCGCAGAGGGAAGGCTATTCCACGGTTACGTTTGGCCCGAAAAAGCGGTGTTTCCCGACTTCCTCCGGCCAGAGGTGCGCCAGTGGTGGGGCGAATTGCACCAAAACCTTACAGATATGGGCGTTGCGGGGATTTGGAACGACATGAACGAACCTTCGATCGCAGAACGGCCTTTTGGCGACGGCCACCAACACATCTGGTTTCCGCTGGATGCACCGCAAGGCCCGGAATCCGAGGGCGCAACCCACGCTGAAACGCACAATTTGTATGGGTTGATGATGGCGAAAGCTTGCTCGGAAGGGTTGCAAAAAGTGCGATCGGGCGAGCGATCTTTTGTGCTGACGCGATCGGGTTTTGCCGGCATTCAGCGTTACTCCTCGGTATGGATGGGCGACAATCAATCGCAGTGGGAATACTTAGAAATGTCGCTACCAATGCTTTGCAATATGGGGCTTTCCGGCGTGGCGTTTGTCGGTTGCGACATCGGCGGTTTTGCGGAGAATGCAACCGCTGAACTTTTCGCGCGGTGGATGCAGGTGGGAATGCTGTATCCCTTGATGCGCGGTCATTCGGCGATTAGTACGGCGCAGCACGAACCGTGGGTTTTTGGATCTCGCACTGAGAAGATTTGCCGCGAATACATGAATTTGCGCTATCAGTTGTTGCCTTATATTTACACGTTGTTTTGGGAAGCTGCAACGACGGGAAGACCGATTTTGCGACCGCTACTATATCACTTTCCGCGCGATCGGGCAACTTATCACCTTTACGATCAAGTATTACTCGGCCCGTCGCTGATGGCTGCACCCGTTTACCGGCCGGGCGTTGAGCATCGCGCTGTGTATTTGCCGGAGGGGACTTGGTACGATTGGTGGACGGGTGAATGCTATCACGGTCCGACGCACATTTTAGCTTATGCACCTTTGGAGAGAATGCCGCTTTACGTGCGGGGTGGGGGCATAATTGCGATCGCACCTGTGAAGCAATTTGTCAGCGAAGAACCGCTTGAGTCATTAAAAATGCGAATTTGGCCCGGAAGCGGTGAATGGACGCTTTATGAGGACGATGGACACAGTTTTGATCATGAAAAAGGTGTCTGGGCTACGACTAATTACAAGGTGTATTTTGAAGGGGAAAAAATCATCGTTGAAATTGCCGCGCGCGAGGGTCAATTTTTGATATCAGAACGCGAAGTTATTGTGGAAGTTGTTGGCGTTGGCGAACAGCGATTTACAGATGATGGTACGGTGCGGCGTTTGACATTTGGATAGTTTTGGCATAAAGCGGTTTATGCTATGGTGGGATTCATTCACGGCGATCGCTCTGGCAGAGTTTGATAGAGAGAGGGCGATCGTATCCCTCGATCGAGCGATCGACTGTGATTCCATTGTGGCTAGATAAAATTCATCACATCATTCTCTATTATGCTGCACCCAACAACGACCTCGATCCGACCGCCTATAGCTCCGCTCGTTTTTTATTACGCTTTCAATGGCGGGTGAGCTTAATCGTTAGGCTACGAGGTTAGTTGGTGAACAATTTGGTAATCGATCGCTCGTGAGGAATAGGTAATTGATTGTTAGTAACAGCCATTACCCATTCCTCATTTTAAACCCTAGCTGCCACCAATCCGAGCGACATCGCGAGCATTTTCTTCAAACGCAGCCGTCAGCGCATCATCACCGCTTAAACCCGATGCGATCGCCATAGTCCGGTATTGGCAAAGCCAAGGAATTACCCAAGTTGCTGAGGTGTATTTTTGCTGTCATACATTTGCAATTTTAACCCTCAGGTTTGTCTATTTTAACAGCTAGATATAGATCGCATAGCAGATTTAGTTTTGTAAATATTTTAGGGGCGATCGCCTTCGGACAATATCATGACTTTAGGTATGTCTGCACTTGTGGACGATCGCAAATAACTTCCAGGTAGCGTGGCAACTGCTACAATGTTTCCCAACAGATCGAAGAACTCAACGCTATAACCTGTTTCTAGTCCTTCATCGTCAATTTTTCCGGTAGTTTCAATCGGTTTTATATAATCCCTTCCCCTTTTAAAGATTCAAGTCTTGCCAGCCATTTGTTGAAGTGAGAGCATTTACTCCGAATTACTTGCAATCCAATTCGTTCAGCTAATTGTGGTCCAAAAGCAGATTTTGCTTTTCCGTAATCGGGAAATTGCGCGATGATACGCTTGCTAGGTGCTGTTTGCTGCCCATCGTTGATTAACTCAGGTGTTTGATATTCACTAGCAATATCTTGGAGAGCTTCAATCTCTTTTGTCCGTCCAGCATCAAGGTACTCAAAACAGGTTGGATCGGAAAAGAGATATGCCTCATATTCATGTAACTGAATGTAAGGAATGAATCGATGATCGCCAATATCCTCTGCAAAGCGTTGCTCTAAAAATTTAACTCGCTCTAGTGGATTTTGGCTTATACTCTCAGACTCAGCTAATCCCGGAAAATCAGGATGAATAGCATATAAATCAATCATAGTTGTGAAGAATACATCGGGCGCTTTCTCTTGCTTAAGAAATCGCATGATGTCCTCCTTCATCGGCACATACTTACGACCGCCACCTCGATGCACCTTACCCTTCTTTCTTGCATGAGCAATGAGTATGGGATTGTGCATAAACACTTCATATTGGGCTAAATGGGGTTTGATCGAAACGTCAGCGAATGTTTGCTCGGTTTGTCCTTCGGCAAATAGGTAAAGGCGCACCATTAATGGGGACCTCCCCCGAAAATATTTTTCTCCCAAACTTCTCCCAAGCTATACTCGTCGAGCCATGCGTCTAATTCTGTAGGATTTAACCTCTTAAATTGGGATTCCTTACCTTCTAGGTTCACCGCAATTACATCTTCAGGATCGAAATTATCCAAGAAAGAACTGGATTGGGTGCTAATGAGAATTTGGGTATGCAGTGCAGCCTTACTAAACAAAGCAGCAACCACATTTAAGGCATAGGGGTGAAGCCCTAATTCCGGCTCATCAACAACAATGAGTTCTGGCAGTTCATCTTCTGGCTGTAAGAGCAGCGTAGCAAGGCCTATGGCACGCAAAGTACCATCTGAAAATTGATGCGGTCCAAATACCTGATCGGACTCCTTGTGTCGCCAGTTGAGAATGACGCGATTAGATACATCTGGTTCAAGAACAAAATCATCGAAAAAAGGTGCAATAAGACGGATTGTTCCGATAATGCGCTGATAAGCTGCACCTCCATTCTCTTTACGAAATCTCAGAAGTAATGCAGGTAGATTTCCAGCATCCGGCATTAACCATCGATCGTTGCCAACATAAGAAGATTGACGCACATCTGCTCTAGGCGATGTGTCGTGAAAGTGATACACACGGCAACGATTGAGTAAGTATCTAAGCGTCTTAGCCGTTTGCTTGCCTTCCTCTGCGGCTTTGATGATTTGTGTTTCCTGATGTCCTGCACCGAGTTCGTCAGTTCTAGGGGCTACCCAACCTCTGTGCAGAAAACTTAAGGTTTCTTCGGCAAAAATCAGCGTATCACCAGCGGCATGAAATAGCCGTATGTGATAGGCATCTACCCCATTGTCAACCTCGAATTCCAGCTTTGCTTCTATCTGGGGCGTTATCTTAGGTCCAAAGTGTAAGAGAGATTGGGTACGCCCTGACGTGCCAATGTATTGTTGAAAGCGTCCAGCCATCATCTCATTGAGCATCTTGAAAAACGAGATAAGATTGCTCTTGCCTGCCCCATTTGCTCCAATCAGAATATTTAGGGAATGCAACTCAAGATCCATTGCCTTAATAGACTTAAATCCATTGAGGGTTAATCTTTGTAGCCTATTCAAAAGTCAGTCTCCTAAGTCTGTGAAGGTGTGTTTGCTTCTTATATTGATTAATAGAGGAATAGGCAGTTACTGCTGAGTAACAGCCATTACCCATTCCTCATGCTAAACCCTAGCTGCCGCCAATCCGGGCGACATCGCGAGCATTTTCTTCAAACGCAGCCGTCAGCGCATCATCACCGCTTAAACCCGATGCGATCGCCCTTTCAATAGCCTGCAACACCCGCTTATAATCCCTCGGCATCACCTTCACAAAAAGCGGCACCATCTCATCCCACGCAGCCAGAACCTTCGATGCCTTCGCACTTCCAGTCAAATCAAAGTGAGTCTGAATTAACTGCCGCAAATCGCTAATTTCCTCAACATCCTCCAATTTTTCCAAATCCACCATCGACATATTGCAGCGAGTAGCAAAATCCCCCGCCTCATCCAAAATGTAAGCAACACCGCCACTCATACCCGCTGCAAAATTGCGCCCGGTTGCGCCCAAAACTACAACTTTGCCGCCAGTCATGTACTCGCAACCGTGATCGCCCACACCTTCAACTACTGCGTTAACGCCGGAGTTACGCACCCCAAAACGTTCGCCCGCAATCCCTCGGATGAAAACCTCGCCGGATGTCGCGCCGTAAAGCACTACGTTACCGACAATGACGTTTTCTTCCGCGACAAAGGTAGAAGCTGGCGAGGGATACAAGATAATCTTGCCGCCGCTGAGCCCCTTGCCCAAATAGTCGTTAGCTTCGCCTTCGAGCTCCAGGGTGACTCCCTTGGGAACGAATGCGCCAAAGCTTTGCCCAGCGCTGCCTTGGAAGTGCAGGTGCACCGTGTCATCCGGCAAACCTTCCCAGTTGCGCTTGGTGATTTCGTTGCCGAGAATTGTGCCGACAACGCGGTTGACATTGGTAATCGGCAGCTTGGCGTGAACTTTTTCGCCGTTTTCGATCGCACCTTTGCACAAATCCAACAACACAGTCATATCCATCGACTTTTCCAAACCGTGATCCTGCGCCATCTGACAATAGCGCCCGACATCCGGCCCAACCTCCGGCTGATAAAGGATTTTCGAGAAATCCAAACCCTTAGCCTTCCAGTGTTCCACAGCTTGTTTCGCTTCCAAAACATCAGTCCGCCCCACCATTTCATTCAGCGTGCGGAAGCCCAACTGCGCCATAATTTCCCGGACTTCCTGCGCCACAAAGGTCATAAAGTTTACCGTGTGATCCGGGTCGCCGGTAAAGTTTTTCCGCAGCAGCGGGTCTTGGGTCGCCACGCCCACCGGGCAAGTGTTCTGGTGGCAAACGCGCATCATGATGCAGCCCAATGTCACCAGCGGCGCGGTCGCAAAACCGAATTCCTCAGCACCAAGCAAGGCAGCAATTGCTACATCGCGGCCGGTTTTCATTTGACCGTCAGTTTCCACAACAATCCGGCTGCGGAGATTGTTGAGTACCAAAGTCTGATGAGTTTCCGCCAGTCCCAATTCCCAAGGTAAACCGGCGTGTTTGATCGAAGTTTGCGGCGAAGCGCCGGTTCCGCCGTCGTAGCCGGAAATCAACACAACATCGGCGTGGGCTTTCGCAACCCCGGCGGCGATCGTCCCGACTCCAACTTCCGACACGAGTTTCACGCTAATCCGCGCTTCCCGGTTGGCATTTTTCAAGTCGTGAATCAATTCTGCCAAATCTTCGATCGAATAAATGTCGTGGTGAGGAGGAGGCGAAATCAATCCCACACCCGGAGTCGAGTTCCGCACCTTGGCAATCCAGGGGTATACTTTTTTACCCGGCAACTGTCCGCCTTCACCGGGTTTCGCGCCTTGCGCCATCTTGATTTGCAGTTCCCGCGCTTGGGAAAGGTACAAGCTGGTAACGCCGAAACGTCCGGAAGCAACTTGTTTGATCGCGCTGTTTTTCGAGTCGCCGCGATCGTTCGTCCAAGTGTAGCGATCGGGATCTTCGCCACCTTCACCGGTGTTCGATTTGCCACCAATGCGGTTCATCGCTACTGCTAGCGATTCGTGGGCTTCTTTAGAAATCGAACCGTAACTCATCGCCCCAGTTTTAAAGCGTTTGAGAATAGATTCGATCGGTTCAACTTCCTCAATCGGTATCAATTCCCGCTGCTTGAATTGCAACAAACCGCGCAAGGTAAAATGCTGCTGGTTTTGTTCATTAACCAGCCCAGAATACTGTTTGAAAAGCGTATAACTGCCCTCGCGCACCGACTTTTGCAGCGCGTGAATTGTCTGCGGGCTAAACAAATGCGCCTCGCCTTCTTTCCGCCACTGATATTCGCCGCCAACATCGAGAGTATGTCCGCTGGATGGGCGATCGGGGAAAGCGTGAGTATGGCGCAAAATTGCTTCTTGGGCGAGGACTTCGAGGCCTACGCCTTCAATCCGTGAGGCTGTCCAAGCAAAGTATTTATCGACTACGGATTTGTTTAAGCCGATCGCCTCAAAAATCTGCGCGCCGCGATAACTTTGAATTGTGGAAATCCCAATTTTCGAGGCAACTTTCGTCACACCTTTAGTTGCCGCTTTGACGTAGTTTTTGCAAGCTGTTTTGTACTCGACATTTAGCAGCAATCCTTCGCGGATCGAATCGGCGATCGTCTCAAAGGCCAAATACGGATTAATTGCGCCGCAACCATATCCAATAAGTGTCGCAAAGTGATGCACTTCCCTCGGTTCACCGGATTCGAGCACGAGTCCCGCCCGCGTGCGCGTACCTTTACGGATCAAGTGGTGGTGCAGGCCCGCAATTGCCAGCAACGCCGGAATTGGGGCTTTGTCTGGATTGACACCCCGATCGCTCAAAATCAGGATATTCACCCCGGAGGCGATCGCGCTGTCTGCTGCTGCAAACACCTCTTCTAAGGCTTGTTCTAGACCTTTCACACCGCTTTTGGGGTCAAACAAAATTGGCACGGTGATGGACTTGAAATTGCCCTCATTTACGTGTTGGAGCTTAGCTAATTCTTCATTGCTGAGAATTGGCGTTTTCAGTTCTATTAAATGACAGCTTTCCGGTTCTGGTTTGAGCAAATTGCGTTCAGCGCCGATCGTAGTTTCGGCAGAAGTTACAATTTCTTCGCGGATAGAATCAATAGGCGGATTGGTAACTTGAGCAAACAACTGCTGGAAGTATTCGTAAAGCAGTTTTGGGCGGTTGGAAAGCACCGCCAGCGGCGTATCCGCACCCATCGCGCCTACAGCTTCCACCCCATCTTTCGCCATCGGCGCTAACAGCAACCGCAGTTCTTCAAAGGTGTAGCCGAAAGCCATTTGCCGCTGGATCAATGTTTCGGGGTCGGATTCTGGCAATGCCGGCGCATCTTTCAGTTTGGCGATTTCGACCATGTGCTGGTCGATCCACTGGCGGTACGGGTGTTCTGTGGCGATTTTCTTCTTAATTTCTTCGTCAGAAACGATGCGGCCTTCCTCGGTATTTACCAGGAACATCCGCCCCGGTTGCAAGCGGCCTTTTGATACAATTCGTTCTGGGGCGATCGGCAAAACTCCGGCTTCCGATGCCATAATTACCAAGTCGTCTTTGGTAACGCAGTAACGGGAAGGGCGCAAACCGTTGCGATCGAGCACGGCCCCGATCGATGTACCATCGGTAAAGGCGATCGAAGCCGGGCCGTCCCAAGGTTCCATCAAGCAAGAATGGTATTCGTAGAAAGCTTTTTTCTCGTCACTCATCGACTCGTGGGCTGTCCAAGGTTCGGGAATCATCATCATTACGGCGTGCGGCAAAGAACGCCCGGCCAAAGTCAGCAATTCCAAAGCATTGTCAAAAATCGTCGAGTCGCTGCCTTCGATATTGATTAAATTGGGGATTTTCTTTAAGTCATCGCCGAATAGTTCCGACTCGAACAGCGATTGCCGCGCGTGCATCCAGTTAATGTTGCCGCGCATCGTGTTAATTTCGCCGTTGTGGGCGATGTAGCGGTAAGGGTGCGATCGTTCCCAACTCGGAAAAGTATTCGTGCTGAAGCGCGAGTGAACCAGGGCTAGAGCGCTTTCCATGTCGGGGTCATGCAAATCGGGATAGTAATCGCCGACTTGCACCGGCATTAACATACCCTTGTAGACGATCGTCCGGCACGAGAGTGTGGAATTGTACCAGTAGGGGTCTGTGTTAGTCCTGCGGATGGCATTGTGAGCGCGTTTGCGGATCACGTACAGTTTCCGCTCGAAAGCCGCCTCGTCAATACCTGCAGCCCGCCGGAGGAAGACTTGCTGCATGAAGGGTTCGCTAGATTTGGCGGTGTCGCCGAGGGACGAGTTGTCCGTGGGAACATCGCGCCAGCCGAGCACTTCCTGGCCTTCTTCGGCGGCGATTTCCTCAAAAATGCGTTTGCCGTTTTCGCGTTCAGTTTGATTTGGCGACGAGTAAATCGCGCCAACGCCGTACTCGCCGGCTTCGGGAAGTTCGATGTTTAGGCCCGCCGTTACTTTCTTGAGAAACTTGTGGGGTATCTGCATCAAAATCCCCGCCCCGTCTCCGGTGTTGGGTTCGCAGCCACACGCGCCTCGGTGGTCGAGGTTCAAGAGGATTGTCAGTGCCTGCTCGACAATTTCGTGGGATTTGTTACCCTTCATGTGTACGATGAATCCGACTCCGCAAGCGTCGTGCTCGAACTGCGGATCGTACAGACCTTGCTTTTGTGGCAGTCCGTTGCTGTTCATTTTGATGCTCCTGTCAAAGTGGCGAAAAGATGTTGATCTAGAGTAGAGGATGGGATGCCGATCGCTCTAGTATCATGTATTATATGTGGATCTACTCAATTGGGTAGATCCACCAAAAAATCCCAGCTTTTTATATCCGAGTAAAAAAATAGTTAAAGCCGATCACTTAACTATGGAACCGGGAGGTTAAAGATTTATGCTTAAAGACTCTTCTATTATTAGCGCGTCTCCTGAGATTATGGGCCCAAGCCCAGTATTTGCTTGTACTAGGGTTCCGGTACAAACACTTCTGGACTATCTGAAAGCAGGAGAATCTATTGATGATTTTTTAGATGGATTCCCAACAGTGACTAAAGAGCAAGTCATCGCCTTGCTGGAAGAGGCAGAAAAACAGCTTGTTGGCATGGTGGCCTAACGCATGAAGCTTGTTTTGGATGAGTGTATCGATCGCAAATTTGCCAGATAATTTGTTGACCATGAGATGAAAACGGTTCCACAAATGGGATGGGCAGGTGTAAAAAATAATCAACTTCTTGGCCTTGCAGAAGCAGAGTTTGATGTTTTCATAACAGTCGATCGCAACTTGTCCTTTCCACAGAATTTGCCACAGTTCGATATTGCGGTAATTGTTCTGCAAGCACCATCCAATCGATTGACCGATTTGAAGCCTTTAGCTCCAAAAGTTTTAGCTATTTTAGCTATGGCAACTAGAGGACAAGTTACGATTGTCAGTCCATAGCTTTAAGAAATACGCTCTATGCAATTTTTCTCAACCACTCAATCCTCGATCGTCCATCAACCCTATAATAACTTTATGGCGTTGTGAGTGCGGCTGTATCCTCAGCGTCTGGGTGATATCCTCTACCAGCATTTTGCCTTCTCATCCGCGATGAACCTTTCTGAAAAATTGCAACAAGTCGATCGACTCAAAGCCTAGTTGGATAGCTTTCGTCCGCTTTCTCCCACCCTGGTTGCAGAATTGAAAAAACTCTATGATATTCGGTTCACTTATCACTCCAATGCGATCGAGGGGAACACCTTAACGCAGTGCCAAACCGATTTTCTTAGAGAAACTAAAAAGCCCGCTGTGTTATATCATGTCCGGTCGATTAACCATGATTAAACTTTTGCCTCTGGCCACCAATAGAAATGAGTCAAACCACTGATTAAGTAGTCAAACAAAATTAATTACAAAAACAACTAATATGATATAATAAAAAATATCAAGTTGTGTTCAAAGAAGTTTTATATGTTTTTACTTCGAGATATCA
>NZ_JAUBPR010000138.1:0-15414 GCF_036700845.1 Microcoleus sp. S13_C5 | reverse complement strand
AATTTTGACAACTTTATTCTTAGGAGCTTCTTACATTGGCATTTTGCTAGTTAGTTTTACATACCAGGTTCGGTAGAACCCAAATTAGATGAGCTTACCCTGCTATAAATACCTCTTAAAACCACTTTTTATCTAAGTAGTAGAGTGCGTGAAAGGGAGCAATATTTAAATCCACAAGCATGAGACTATTTACACTCACGTACCGCGCCAAGGAATGAATAATATTGATGCAGTTGGAAAAGATATTAGGTCTCTCTGTGCACCCAGAACCACCCTAAATTTTAGCATTGTCTGTGGTGGCAGCAAAATTATATAATGGCTTTTTGAGGGCGAAAAATTAAGTTTCTACACTTTAGCATTGTACAATAAATAGTTGACCTCATTAGCTAGCCATTCGTTAAACAGATTGTGCAATATTTCTTGATACCGTTCAGGGGTTAATTCCGCCGGGAGAAACTTTTCAACCAGGAACAAGTGATATCCTAGCTCTGTTTCAATTGGACGAACCACTTCTCCGGGTTTAGCGCTAAATACGGCGACGGCTATATCTGGTTTTAAACCCCACCGATAAACCTTGCCTTTGCAACCGCATAAATGCCGGCTATTTTCGTCAATGTCGTAAAGATGAGCGGCATCAAAAAAGCTGATTTCTCCTTCTTGAATTTGATAAAATAGTTCCTGAGCAAGCTGCGGGTTGGCAACAACTATTTGATAAAGGATTATTTGGTCGAATTGCAGTTTGTTTTGAACAAAAATCTTTTTTACTTCTTTGCTAAACAAGTGTTCGGCTAGTTTTTTGCTGAGAAGCCGATCGCGAATCCCGGCCTCTAAATCTTCTACGGAAATCATCTGATCGACCAGCCAAGCAATCGTATCCGCCGCTTTCTCCAAACGCTTCTCGCGGCGGAGTTGGTCGCCCACAGCTTGAATTTCGTCGGGAGTCACAGTTAACTCCCGTTCCCGGGCGGCTTTCTCAATAACTTTTTTCTGCAAAACCTTTTGACTAAAGGTTTTTAATTGCATCTCTTGTCTGAGTTGTTTGATGATTTCACTTGATTCAATCAATGGCTCGTAAAAGTCCTTCATCTTTCTCTCTCAACCTATATAAATTTATTAACTTCATCCGCCGACGATTCCTGCGGGGTAGTTGGTGTTAACGGTTAACGGTTAGCTACAAGATGTCATTTGGCAAACTAATAAAATCAGCATTGCTCAAAGTTGTTGCACCCGCTGCGTTAACTGTTCCCAAAACAACAGCTAAAATTCGATCGCCATTATTTGAACTAAACTTGACCAGAGTCGCGTCTGTCGTACCGTCACCATCCGTATCAAACGCAACGAGTGTCAAATCTGTTACCAAAAGTCCCCCTATCAGCCCAATTCGATCGCCTTGAGCGGGATTGAAATCAACGACTCGATCTGCTAACAATGGATTAGCTGCTGCACTCGCTGTTTCGGGTCTAAAGGCAAAGGTATCAGCGCCGCTACCTCCAATCAATGTATCGGTGCCGAAGTCGCCGCAAAGAAAATCGTCGCTGTTGCCGCCAATCAGCAAATCTTGACCTTTTCCTCCCCGCAAAGTGTCGTTTCCATCGCCTCCATCGATCGCATCGTTACCTCTGTTACCTGTGACAATATCGTCGCCGCTTCCTGCAAAAATTCGATCGCTCCCGCTATCGCCAGTAATCACATCGCTCTCGTTGGTGCCGAGCCAATATCCGTCGCCGTTGCTGTCGTAGCTGATAGTTAATGCGCCAGGATAGTTTTCTGGGGCGATCATTTGTGGAGGCGGGGTTTCAGCATTGCTGTTGTTGGTATTGCGATCGGGAAGTGCGATCGAATTATTGCTGTTACTGTTATCTGTCGGATTAGAAGTGATCGCGCTGCTGCCACCACCCGTACCGATCGCATCCTCATTATTTGAGGGTGTTGGCGGTGTTGGCGGTGTGGGTATTGGCGCTGTGATATTAATTACCAATGCAGAGCCTGTAGCAGCCGGAGCTGGCGCAGGGGCAGGTGCAGGTGCTGGCGCTGGGGCCGAAGCTGTGGCGCTAGTAGTTGGCGGAGTCTCTAAACCGCTGCTAGCTGAGGCGCTCGCACTGCTAGAAGTGCCACTGGGAGCCGATGCTGTCTGAGCGCTGCCGCTGCTCCCTGTCGGAGAAGTCGCTGTCGCGCTGCTGCTGGCACCGCTGCTGTCTCCTAACGGCGCAGGTGCAGGCGCAGGTTCAGGTTCAGGCGCTGGAGCAGGCGCTGGAGCTGGTGCAGGCGCTGGAGCTGGTGCAGGCGCTGGAGCTGGTGCTGGTGCTGGCGCTGGTGCAGGTGCTGGCGCTGGGGCGCTAGTAGTTGGCGGAGTATCTAAACCGCTGCTAGCTGAGGTGCTCGCACTGCTAGAAGTGTCGCCGGGAGCCGATGCTGTCTGAGCGCTGCCGCTGCTCCCTGTCGGAGAAGTCGCTGTCGAGCTGCTACTGCTGGCACCGCTGCTGTCTCCTAACGGCGCAGGTGTTGGTGCTGGCGCTGGGGTGGGTGTTGGCGCAGGTGCAGGCGCAGGCGCTGGGGCAGAAGCTGTGGCGCTAGTAGTTGGCGGAGTATCTAAACCGCTGCTAGCTGAGGCGCTCGCACTGCTAGAAGTGCCGCCGGGAGCCGATGCTGTCTGAGTGCTGGTGCTGTTCCCTGTGGGAGAAGTCGCTGTCGCGCTGCTGCTGCTACTCGCACCGCTGGTGTCTCCTAAAGGCGCTGGTGTTGGTGCAGGTGCTGGTGTTGGTGCTGGCGCAGGTGTTGGCGCTGCTGCTGGGGCCGAAGCTGTGGCGCTAGTAGTTGGGGGCGTGACTGTAGAAGCACTTGCTGCCGCGCTGCCGCTGCTAGATGTAGCCCCTGCAGTGTAAGCAGTCTGACTGCTGGTACTGCTTCCCGTCGGGGAAGCGGCTGTCGCGCTGCTGGTACTGCCCGCACCGCTGCTATTTACAAACGAACTAGACTTGCTGGAACTGCTGCTGCTGCCCGCACCAGGGTTATTCACCGGCGGCGAATTCAAAAGGTTTAAACTATTGCTGTTTCCAACAATATTATTTAAGGGCTCAGGAGCTAATGAATCTAATGGAGGCATCGCGATTTATCTCCTTTTAGCTGTATGGCTGTCCCGCTGAATTTTTATTAAATTTGATTTAGCCATTACAATCATCATGAAAACGCCTGTTAAAATTTGAAATCCACCTTACACAGGTCGGCACTGTAGCAGTTTTAATTGGGGTGAGTACAGGCTCAAAATTACTTTTTTTAAATTACCCTTTCAAATTCAACTGCCAACCCCGATCGCAAATCATTAGGCCGGACTGCTAAAGATGAATAAAGCTCTGCTATCGTTCAATGATACAGAATAAGTGTTTTCAGTGCGGGCGTAAGAGTTAGCTGTAGCTGAGGCTTCAGTAAAAGCAATATAAGGACTAACAGAGACCTTTGTGTAAGTGTTCGCCAGAGTCGAGGTATTTTCGCCAATAGCAAAAGCATCAGCATCAGCACTGCCAAATCCATAGGTAGCAAAAGTGTTAGCGGTACCAGTTGCGCGTGTATAACCAGCACCTACAAGCTTGCTCGCTCCTAAAACGGCTTCTACATAATCTAAATCATCAATAATCATGTTTTTTGCACCGCAACAATTTTTAGTGGCTGCTTAACTGATATTAGAATGCAAGCCAGCCAAAGCCATTAAGTATGTTGGTCTAAAAACAGCTATGTAAAGTTTGGCAAGGATTTGTGACTTACCTATCTAGAGATCGATCCAGCAATTCTTGCATTGCTTTACATAGCTGAGTTTCTGACTGTGGCTCTACACTATTGTTACTAGTAGTAGTAATAAGAACCACCAGTAGCTGATATGGAAACGCCGTTAGAGGAAGAGCTGTAAGGTGTGGTCTCTGTCTTGTTGAATGTCTGAGTCACAGTGCCGTAACCGTAGGCCTTAGCGTCAGATTCAGCAGTGGCCGTATGACCGAAGACATAAGCACTGGAGTAGAGGTTTTTGTTCAGGTTGAAATTTTCGTTGAAATACACGACCGAGATGTCCTTGCCTAAGCCAAAACCGCCAACAATGCTGGTTTCTTCGGAAACAAGTTCGACATGGTTCAGATCTGAGATAATCATGGCTTTTTTCCTTGTTTGTTAACTGCTTGCTCGAAGCAATCTTGTTTGCTTTCGATGTACCTAATATATCTGGACTAATTAGAGCTGTGTTGCCAATTTGGCAGATTTGTGGAAAATTAAAATGTAAAGTTAGCTTCATAAATGTTTGTGATTTTTTTGTCCAAAAGCTACAAAAAATCGATGTATTTTGACATATAAAAACCAGCCTCGTTTTATTGTCTATTGACGAGACTGGAAGATTGTAGTATTTCGCTCAATTGATAACTTGTATAGACAAAGACTGCCCCTGCAAAACCCCAGAAATTACAGGTCAATCAATTTTAGATTTTAGATTTTAGATTTTAGATTGAATCAACGTAAAACGTTATTATCTTAGATAGCCGAGTTCTTAAAGAAGTCGGCTATCTGGGTATTCCGTTTTTTTAGGTTGACCGACTTAACAAAGTATCAGGTACGATCGCCATACCGTGTTGCCATTTTGGCAGATTTATCTGAAGCGCGGGTGTTCGATACTGAAAAACCCGATCGCCCGCGGTGAGTCAACCAAAAAATTGGTACACCCAACGCCCGCAATCGGGTTGTCGGTCGATCGACTAAATTACTTACCCGCCCAATTAAACAAGCGCGTCTTAAATCCAGCAATAAATCCTTGATTGTGAACATCAACCGCCGGCGCCGAGATATTTGAACCGGGGCAGCCGACTTCAGCTACAAAACCTCCAGTATCTGAGTGCAACTCGCTACCAATCTGAATTGCATCACCCCCTCGAACTCCGGCTCGTTTTTCCCTCACCACTTCCACATAATCTAAATCCGCAATTTTGCCCAATGCAGGCTTAGTTTCCGATTTACTCGACTTGCTGATTTGACTGTTTTCTTTAAGCAAGCGGTTGGAAGTACGGTAAGGGATGTAGTCGAGAGGGTTGTAACCCGTGCACCGCAAAAGTAAAAAACAAGCCCAAGAATACTTTCCTGCCAGGATGGCTGAAATTATCTCATCCAATTGTTCTGGTTTGATTCCAACTTGGGAATGATTGGCAGAATGGTGAAGTTGGGAATTCATTATTTTATCCTGTTTTGTGTATAGAGAATGACAAAGGACAACAACCAATTAACTCAATTCTACAAACTCATGCCGCCCTTTTGTAGCTGCTTGAGAGGGTCAAGCAAAATGTCGGCTATGCTGCGCTGGCGAATGACTATTTCCGCAGTAGCTGTTTGGCCAGCTTTGAGTTTCCAGGTTTGGTTTTTGGCTTTCACTGAGTCTCGATCGATACTCACTTCCACCCGGTAAAAAACACCCAATCGCTCGTCTGTTTTGGCATCGGGCGAAATAGATAAAACTTTTCCCGGAATCACGCCGTAATTTTGATAAGGAAAAGCATCGAATTTGACTTGCACCGGCATTCCGGTTTTGACAAATCCCGCTTCTCGGTTCGGCAAACTGACTTCCAGCACTAGCGGAGCCTGATTCGGAGTCATTTCTGCAATAGTTTGACCCGGTTGAACTACTTCGCCTTTGTTGTGAATGTTGAGTGCGGAAATCACTCCGCTTACGGGTGCGTAGAGAAATCTTTGTTTGAGCTTATTTTTTGCTTGATCGAGCAGGGTTTGGGTTTCGGCAATTTTGGATTTGACTTGATTTAATTCTATTTCCAACTGCTGAATTTTTTGCTCTTTTTCTAACTGCGTTTGGCGCGCTGCGGCTTGTTTGCTGGCGGCTTCGGCTTGCAGTCGATCGACTTCTGCCAATTGTTGAGTTAATTCACCTTGGGTTCTAGAAATGGCGCTAGTTCGATCGCGCAAATTCTGCTCGACTTCAAACAACCTTTCCTTAACCCCAGTTGCATCAGACAGTTGACTCCTGAGGGCAGCACTTTGCCTGTCGCGAACGGTTTGCTCGACTTCAAAGGCGCGATCGTCAGCCTGAGTTGTCTCCCCCAACTGGCTTCTAATCACCGCATTTTCGCTTTCTCGCACAGCTTCCTGAGCTTGAAACAATACGTCTTTTGACAGTGCTCCTTCATCTACCAAAGGTTTGAGACGCGCGATCCGCTCTTTGTGAGCCGCTACTTTTGCTTGCAATTGCCCCAGCAATTCTTGAGTCTTGCGTTGCAATGGTTTCACCTGATCGCGCCGCCCTTGCTGCGAGTTAATATCTGTTTTCAGTTGCGAGAGCAAGTCTTGCACATTCTTTTCCAGAGGTTTGAGCTGTTGCTTGCGCCCTTGCTGAGACACTAAATCTGCTTGCAATTGCTCGATTTGAGACTGCGTGGTGGCCGCTGAAGCGCGAGCACGGGCGATCGCAGCTTCAGCCCCCCGCTTGTCTGCAGCAGCAATAGCTTGGCTCGCTTCTACTTCCAGTCGAGTTCTCTCGATCGAACTCATCTCTTGCATCAATTGAATCCGATAAGCGTCCAGAATTTTATCAAGACGCTCCACCTCGCTCTGGGCGTTCGACGGGTCTAATTCGGCCAATAATTGTCCAGCTTTGATTTTTTGACCTTCTTTGATAGGGAGGTTAATAATTTTTCCCGTATCCGTCGGGTGAATTTTGTAAACAGCGCCTTTGGGAACTAATTTGCCCTGAGCATGACCAACCTCGTCAATTTTTCCCAAAGTTGCCCACGCTCCAAAAGCTACAGAAAACACCATTCCTCCTAATATCAACCGCTGCGGAAAAGATACTGGTGGCTGGTCGAGTACCGAGTGCAAAGAAGTAGACCAATTATTCGCATCAGGCTGCCGTAACTTGGCAATATTGATACCGTCATTAGTTTGAGAAGAGCGATTTTGAGGTTCGACAACTTCTAAAGAGCGGTCTTTTTTTCGGGCTTCGTTTTCTTGCCTTGAAGCTACGCCCCCATAGACTTTACCTATTTCGTTAGGAGCAGCGCCTAATTCTTGTTCATCTTGTGAAACCATGATCCTTACTCCCCACTTGTAATTTTAAAAAATTGGTAATTAGAAATTGGTAATTGGCAATCGGAAATTGGGACTCGGTAATTAGTAAATTCGATTTGAGATTTGAGAGGGAAAAATTCAAAAATCCGTTACCTCGATTAAATCTCGTACCTTACTCCTTGCCGAACTTCCTACTTCCTTAAATATCGAGTTGTTGCTGAGCGAGGTGATAGTAAAGTCCGCCTTCAGCCATCAATTCGTCGTGGTTGCCTTGTTCGGCTAAAATGCCTTTGTCTAGAACCAAAATTCGATCGGCATTACGCACCGTAGACAACCGATGAGCGATAATAAACGCAGTGCGATCGCGACTAATGCGGGCGAGATTTTGCTGAAACCTGCGCTCAGATTCGGTATCCAGCGAAGAAGTTGCTTCATCCAAAACCAAAATCCGGGGATCGCCCAAAAGAGCGCGGGCGATCGCAATTCGTTGTCGCTGGCCCCCAGACAAACTCGTTCCCCTTTCCCCCACAGGAGTTTGATAACCCAGCGGCATATCTTGAATAAAAGCATGAGCTTCTGCTAGCTTCGCCACTTCTATCGCCTCTTCCAAGCTTGCAGAAGCAGCATCGTTTCCGTTTTTATACAGCGTAATATTTTCCAAAATCGTTCCCGAAAACAAGAAACAATCTTGAGGAACAACACCCAACTGAACTCGCAGCGACTGCAAAGAAATGTGCCGAATATCGTGGCCGTCAATTGTCAGCCGCCCCTTTTCTGGATAATAGAAACCTTGCAGCAACTTTACCAAAGTGCTCTTACCGGAACCGCTGCGGCCAACAATTGCCACAGTTTCTCCAGCTTGCACCTCAAAGGAAAGATTTTGCAGCGTATTGCGTTCCTCATCCTGAGCATAACGGAAAGAAACATTGTCAAACTTGACGTTTCCCTGAATGCGAGGCAGCACCAGCATTGGCTTGTAAGGGCTTTCTTCAGGTTGGGCAGAGAATACATCATCCAAACGCTCGATCGAAACGAGCACTTCTTGAAACTCATCCCACAGTCCCACCACTGAAAGCACAGGAGAAATCACGTTCCCAATCATCATATTAAAAGCAACAAATTGACCGATCGTCAACTCGTCTTGAATCACCAGCATTGCCCCGTACCACAGCAAAGCCGTACTCCCCAAAGTATTAATCCCACCCCCGATCACCTGCAAAGAATTAGCCAACTTCTGCCCGCGAAATTTAGCATTAATCATGGAAGTTAATTGGTCTTCCCAGCGCCAGCGCATTTCTCGCTCAGCAGCAGTTGCCTTAACCGTCGCTACCCCAGTAATCATTTCCACCAAAGATGAATTTTGCTTGGCACTTTCGGTAAAAATCTCGCGGGACACTTTTCGCAGAAAGGGAGTTGCAACTAAAGTCAAAATCACGATCGGCGGAATCAACGCCAGCACCAACAAAGCCAGACGCCAGTTATAGTAAACCATTAGTCCGACGTAAACTACAGCCATCAAAGCATCCAACCAAGCCGTAATAGCTTGGCGAGTCAAAAATGCCTGGATTTTTTGATTTTCCTGAACCCGCGTTAAGATATCCCCCACCTGACGAGATTCAAAAAACTTGATCGGCAAAGTGAGAGTGTGACTGATAAAGCCGCTAATTAAAGTTAGGTCAATGCGGTTCGACAAATAATCCAGCAAATACTGTCTCGTTGCACCCAACAGCGATCGCCAAACACTAAACAGCAGTAGTCCGAGCGCAAAAACGTGCAGAGTTAGTATGCTTTTACTGACAACCACTTGGTCGAGAATTACTTGGGTAAATAGGGGAGTAACTAGACCAAATATTTGCAGCAACAAGGAGAGGATCAGAATTTGGGCGATCGCAGCGCGGTAGGGCCAGACTATGCCAATAAAATTTTTAAGTTTTATGCCTTGATGTTCGGCAGTGTGATTGCGGTATAGTTCCGCTGTCGGGTCTAAAATTAGGGCGTACCCAGTCCAATTTTCGGTAAAACTTTTAATGCTCATCCACCGCTTGCCCGCAGCCGGATCGGCCACTAAAACCTGTTGATTTTTAAAGCGGTAAACTGCCACGTAGTGATTGCCCTGCCAGTGAGCAATCCAGGGATTTTGATTTCGCAGCGGAGTTAAAGAAGCTCGCACGGGACGGGTTTGAAATCCCATCCTTTCCGCTGCTTTTGCCAGACTCTTGAGCGACGCGCCGCTGCGGCCGATTTCTGCCAATTCGCGCAAGTAATTTAGGCTAAATTTTTTACCCCAATATTCGCTAATCATCGCTAAGCAAGTAGCTCCACAATCTGCTGCGCTCTGTTGTTGAATGAATGGGTGTCTGCTGCTCAACCAGCGCCGCTGCTTGGGTTTGGGAAAGCTAATGAGTCCGGCTGTGGGTTTTTGCTGAGCAACTGCGGTTAATTTTGATGGCTGGGTTTGTGAGGTAGATGTGGCATTTTGAGGCGGCGTTACTAAGCTTAAAATTGGAGGTTTGCGGATGATTTTAGGGCGGGAATTGATTTCGGAACTAATTGTGGCCAGGGCGATTTCCCACTGTTCGCTGCTAAGCTGGTAAATTAGCATATCTGTTACCGCTATCCAGTCGCTCTTTACGTCTGAATGTTCCCAGTTACTGCCCATAATTGGCGGTGCTTGACCTTGAATTTGACCCCTGCGGAGCCAAAAATGATTGTTGGAGTTTTGGCAATGCTCAGCGAGGGAAACTCCGGCAGGAATTCTGATTTCTTCTATGTAAGGAAGTAAGTGCGGCCACAGAATCTGTTGTTGGTGGGGAGGGAGCGATCGCAAATCTGTTTGTGTCTTGAAAAAGATTAAGCGCTGTCGCTCTTGAAATTGTTGCTGCAAGTGCTGTTGCAGTTGCGGGGATTCCTCTAAAATAAGCTCCAATGTGGTGGCGGCAATTCGAGCGATTTGGCAAGTTCCGGCCGCAATTGCTCTGTAAGGAAGTACGTTTTCAATAAATAGGTTATCTGTCCCAAATATTGCTCCGACTTCCAGTACCACCGCCGAAATTTCCTGCTGTTGAGACGCTTCTACCGCTAGCAGCCTGACTCTTCCCTCGCAAACTAAATAAAAATTGCTATCGCTCTGTTTTTTTTCAACGAAATTGTTGCTATTATCTGATGTTTGATATTGAGTGATTTCATCTCCGAGCTGAAACTCGCAAATTTCACAGGCTGTATTTAATTTCGCCACTACTGTCGGTCCTGCACCGACTTCCTCGAAAATTTTCTGAATAGCCGGGAAATTTTCTAAGGCTTCTCGGGTTTTAAAAATGTGATTTTTAACCTCTAAAAAATTTTCCATAACTTACCCTGTCACAAATTTGTTTCAATTTTTTTGAATGGCAACTAACCCGGTTATGAGAAATTTTTATTGGTTTAGTTGCAACCTAGTTGGCTTAAAAACTGTTTGTCGATATGTCCGACTAACGCCCTTTAGTTACGGCATCCCTTCAACGCCTTTAGGATATATAAAATTGCGTTTTTTCAGGATTGTGTGGTGATTACGTAAGTGTGGTTTTGGCTGGCTCCCAGTTTAACTTACAGAATCGTGATTTTGGCTACCGGTAAGGGCAATCTTTACCGAATCTTTATAAATTTACCGTAATTATACGGAGATATGTGAAGATTCTGTGAAGCTGGGCGAGCCAGTTGTTGTGTCCGGTATACGTATATATACGCAAAAATTTACATTCAGGATTCAAAAACCATCAATTTTCGACGCTTGTTTGTGAAGTCCAGATTCCGCACATTGTAAAGAAATATTGATTGCTGTTAGTTTCTAGCAGCAATTCAAGCAATTAATTGACCATCTACCCTCGGTATCTAACGGCTTAAAGTAAAGTGGAAAATTCTGCTGTTGATAACGGCATTCCATTTGGGGGTGACTTCTGTGAGGACCCAAACCCATCACTATCGATACCCATCACTATGCGTCTAAAGCCCGATTAAAAGTATCGGTTTCTCTGCTTAACGAATTTTGTGCGATCGCACTCAGTGTATTTGTTCTCCAAAACCAGGGAATAGTTTAAAATCCAACAACCAACTAGTGCAAATGTCAGCGTCTAATTCGCCAACATCTTCTGTACCACTGTCCCTGGAACAAGGGCTCAAACATTTTTTTGGCTATGACTCTTGGAACTCGGGGCAGCAGGAAATTGTCGAAGATGCTTTACAAAAAAGGGATATGATGATTGTCATGCCGACAGGCGGTGGCAAGTCTTTGTATTTTCAATTACTGGCACTGTTGAAACCGGGATTGACAGTGGTTGTTTCGCCGTTAATTCCTCTGATGCAAGACGAGACACTTGTGGCGGCTAATTAACTATGCAGAATCCAGCGATTCCCGCTGCACAATCCAGTTAAATTATTTTGGGCATGGGAGGAAGGCTACTTTTCGGCACATCTTAGCCGTATCATCTGTTGTTTAGTTCACCCTACTTCATGCTGTTTCACCTGAGTTCGGCTCAGTCAAGGCAACTGCTAGTAATTGAGCAGCCTGCACGTTACTCATTGCGACTTCCCAAATGCCTTTTGCACAATAGCTGTAAAAGTTACGAATAGGAAGAAACAATGAAAGCTACTGGTAAGGTGTATACAATTGATTTGGCTGGAAATCAGTATCAAAGCCCTCGCTACTTGCAAAGTCGGGCCAGGATTAACTCGCTCATCGACCATTATATGTCATTGGAAGTTTTGAGCGATCGACTTTCAGACCTACCCCAGCAATTTTCCGCCCCGCATCCCCGCCCTTGGGAGCTCATAGATTGGCAAGAAATCAATCGCAACCAAATTATTGGTGTCAAGCCAGAAATCTTTTTGCAAATATTGGCAAGTGCGGCAGAAATTGAAGCCCCCATCCGCAGCTACGGTAGAGAAAGTTGCTGCTACTTACAGCATATTTACCCGCAAATGGCGCGGTTTATGGGAGGAATTTTTGATGACAACGGCAACATTTTAGAGATAGGTGTCTGGGAAAAAGAAGAACGCCAACATTGCCCGACCTTTAGGAAAATTTACCAGCAACTTACAGCAGAAAAACTGCAAGTTAAACCCAACTCTGTTAATGGTTGTCAATCCACAGGTGACGCTTGGCAAGATACCTACAAACACGTGATTAGCCGCCTGAGTACCGAGTGGGGAGCTACTTCTGTTTATTTATGGTTGATGGTACACTCAACAGGAGCGTTGCAACAGGCAATTTCCCAGCCTTTACAGGATGAAATCAATCATTTGGCTAAGTTTTGGGGTTTCAGCCGCTGGGCATTCTCCCAGAGTTATTTCAATCAACTAAAAGGCTCTACCAAAAACCTAATTGCTTTGCTGAAACACCATCAGATTGAACGCACGCACGGTAACGATGTGTTTAATACTTCACTCAGTCTCAAACAGCTTTCTTTGGTGGTGGAATTGACTTTTACATTCACGCGAGTGATGGTGCGTCTGCGGCGCTGGAACCGCGAACTCAGTCGCAGTTATCTCAGACATTTGTTTGGTACTGCGCCGATGGTTGATGCACCGCGCCATGTTGCTTAAATCTGAGATATTGCACGAGTTTCATGAACAGGCAAGATGCCTGTTCCACTCATAGTTCAATTTTATTGTGGGGGTAAGGTGCGCCCTCAGCACCTAGCTATGTTAAAGTGCTGACATATCTACTCGTTTTAATCTTGAAGAATACACCGTAGGAATCAAAGTTTAATGAGTCTGTAACGATCGCACTTCAGAGACAATTGAAATTAAAATGTACTATAAATCATGCAAATTACGATCGACCTTCCCGACAATCTCCCCCTGACTGAAGCCAATGTGAGGATAGAATTGGCGATCGGACTTTATCAGTAACACAGCCTCAGTCTAGATAAAGCCGCTCAACTCGCTAAAATATCAGCGGACGATTTCTACCAAATATTAATCGAGCGCAATATTGTCACCCCGCCAGCAGATCCCGATGACGAACCGGCCGAACTCATACTAGCCAGCCTCCACAACTCCATGCAGCAAGTTAAAGAAGGCAAAATTCATCCTATTTCTGAACTGTGGGAGGGCATTGTAAAGCTTTATGGTTGAATTTATGGTTTCCACTGACAGATCATTGGTGACAAGTTAAGACTTAATTGCATTTGTCAATGAGTAATTTTACTCAAAAAAACTGCTTTTTTAGGAGTGGAAAATTCACGAGTTGAGAGGGAGTAGGTATAATTATCATACGAGGCATGATTCCTCGATCGCCCAAATGTCAGTTTTATGCCCAAAATCCGAGTAAATGTTGAGCATAATTGCTGATTGACAAATGCTTTCTTAGCTTAACTTGTTACCAATGCTGACAGATAGACTCTCGCTTGAGAGGGCAAGTTTTGGGAGCGATCGGATTTCCGCTGAGGAAGACCCCATGCAGGTTAGTCAAGGATGCTAGCGGTTTGATATCGCCGATCTGATTGTCGATGAGGGAGAGCCAAGTCTGGTTAGTCAAGGATGCTAGCGGTTTGATGTCGCCGATTTTATTGTCTGTGAGGTTGAGCCCAGTCACGTTAGTCAAGGATGCTAGCGGTTTGATATCGCCGATTTTATTGCTATCGAGGTTGAGCCCAGTCAGGTTAGTCAAGGATGCTAGCGGTTTGATGTCGCCGATCATATTGCGGCTGAGGGAGAGCCAAGTCAGGTTAGTCAAGGATGCTAGCGGTTTGATGTCGCCGATTTTATTGCTATCGAGGTTGAGCCCAGTCAGGTTAGTCAAGGATGCTAGCGGTTTGATGTCGCCGATCTGATTTCCGCTGAAGTAGATCACAGTCAGGTGAGTCAAGGATGCTAGCGGTTTGATGTCCCCGATTTGATTGTCGCTGAGGCCGAGATCCGTCAGGTTAGTCAAGGATGCTAGCGGTTTGATGTCGCCGATCTGATTTCCGCTGAGGTTGAGATCCGTCAGGTTAGTCAACGATGCTAGAGGTTTGATATCGCCGATTTTATTGTCTGTGAGGATGAGCGAAGTCAGGTTAGTCAAGGATGCTAGCGGTTTGATATCCCCGATCTGATTTCCGCTGAGGTTGAGCGAAGTCAGGTTAGTCAAGGATGCTAGCGGTTTGATATCCCCGATCTGATTTCCGCTGAGGATGAGTTCCGTGAGACTAGAAAGTTTCCGATCGGCCGCATCGCACTCATACCAATTTAATATGAAGCTGCATAGAATAGGGCTTCAAGAATAAACTTGTAAGATGACAACGAACTAATTTGCTCAGGGGTGATTTTTTCAAGAACTTGTTTCAATCGCTCTCGTAATTGCTCAAGTGTTGTAAAAACCTCTCCAATAAGTTCCTGTTTTATATATTCCCAAACCCTTTCAATTGGATTAAGTTCTGGACTATGTGAGGGTTGACAGACAGGAATTAAATTTTCGGGCCATGATAGTTCATTAGTGATATGAGCACCCGCTCTATCCATGTGAACAAGGGCAATATCTTCACCCAATTGTAGAGAAAGAGCGTCAATAAATTGCTGAAAATATTCTCCGTTAAGATGAGCGTACTCTTGGCAAAAATGCCAGCCACTCAATGGTTCGACTACCCCATACAGCCAAAAGTTTTCACGTTTCCATAGTATGGGAGCAACTGGTTTTACCCCCCTGGCTGTAATTAATTTTCCTGTCAATGTTTTTAATCCCAACCGGGTTTCATCTTGACACAAATATCGTAGCTTTTTACCCTTACCAAAATATTTTTGCAACGTCAATACTGCTGGAATGATGTTTTTTTAAAAAGCTCCACTGCTTGTAAGTCCTGTAAAGCACTTTGCGGACGTGGCACTTTCAGTTTTGCTTGGAGACGATAATGTACCCAGGCATAGACTGTTGCATAAGTCAGTTCTAAATTATACTCTGTTTTTAACCATTCCACAATTTCCCCGTAGCTTTTGAAAGGCGCTCCTGTTGCCAAGCGTTCTTTAAGTCCTGCTAATGCCTCAATAGTCAAGTGTTGTACTTGTCCGGGGGCTTTTTTCACCAACAATAATTCCGATAATCCACCACGTCGATACTTTTGTAGCCACCGGGTTATCGTAGATTTGTCTCTACCCAAACGATGCGCTAATTCTTGATGCTCCTGTACTTGCCCTGTTTTTAACCACCATAATACTTGTATTCGTTCTTTCTGACTCGCTGTACGAGTATTTTTTAGTTGTTTTTCTAAAAATTCTGCACTTTCTTCAATTGTTATTTTAAAAAGACGAGCCATAAAACGCACCATAAACGCCATCTCTCTATTATAGCATTTCTTAGAAAGATGAGGTATAATATAACTAACTTAAACGGAGTGAAAAATATAGAAGTTCAAAATGTTA